>DATCDL010000381.1:0-13086 GCA_036510715.1 Acidobacteriaceae bacterium | reverse complement strand
GCGGCGGAAGCTCTGCCGAAAGTTTGATCACCTCGCGTGGCAGACCTTGCGCTCTTCACGCTAAGAGCTCAGACGTTTACACGCTGACGATTGTCCATCGCAGCTGGCTGGTTGACGATAGTTTCTTAGCAGGTTGCAGCTTGCATGATGCCGAAAGGCCCGGACGAAGTGTCCGGGCCTTTCGGTTGGTTGAGCCTGTAGTCGACCTATACCAGGGCGAGATCAGCTTCCTGTTTTACCCTGGAACCGGAGTGCGTGCCAGTGATATCCAATACAATCCGCCCATCGATCTTGCCGGCGTGCATGCGCTTGAAGATATCGTTGATGTCTTCGAGATTCTCTGCCGCGACGTGGGCGTGGACGAGACCTTCTCCAGCGAACGACAGCGCCTCGGCCAGATCCAGGCGCGTGCCCACGATAGAGCCGCGAACCGTGAGGGCCTTGAGCACGACCTCAAAGATAGGCAGTGGGAAGGAGCCGGGAGGCAGCCCGTTGAGCGCGATGGTCCCGCGCGCGCGGGCCATGCCGATGGCCTGGGTAAATGCCGGGATGGAGGGCGCCGTGACGAGCACTGCGTGGGCTCCGCCGATCTCCTTCTGGAAGAAGGCAGCGGGGTCCTGAGTCCTGGCATTGACGGTAAGCTTGGCACCGAGCGAACGTGCGAGCGCGAGCTTCTCGTCCGACACATCCACTGCGGCAACATGGAAGCCCATCGCCTTGGCATACTGCACCGCCAGGTGACCGAGACCGCCGATGCCAGAGATGACAACCCAGTCGCCCGGCTTGGCATTAGTGGACTTCAGGCCCTTGTACACCGTAACGCCCGCGCAGACGATCGGCGCGACTTCGAGGAATCCGACGTTCTTGGGTAGATGCGCGACGTAGCTTGGATCGGCGATTGCATACTCCGCATAGCCGCCGTTCTTGGTGTAGCCGCCAAACTCTGCTTTCGAGCAGCAGGACTCTTGTCCAGCGAGGCAGTCTACGCAGTGTCCGCAAGCGGAGTACAGCCAGACGATTCCGACGCGATCGCCTTCCTTCACGGTCTTGACGTTCTTGCCAACGCCGGAGACGAAACCAACGCCTTCGTGGCCGGGGATGAACGGCGGCGTGGGCTTGATGGGCCAGTCGCCCTCTGCAGCGTGCAGATCGGTATGACATACGCCGCAAGCTTCCACTTTGATCTGAATTTCTTCTGGGCCCGGCTCCGGAATCGCCATCTCCTGGATGACGAGGGGCTTGCCGAATTCACGAACGACTGCCGCCTTCATAGTCTTTGCCATTTCAATTTCCTTTCGTGATGCGTTGTGGATTCTGCCGGAGAGGGCAAGAATCGCTGCGATGCCTGGCGCGCTTGCGGACGCCGAATCGGCTGTCCGCAGGCTTCGCTGGTTGACTTTCTAGAACAGGCCGAGGGCCTTGGGGCTGTAGCTCACCAGCAGGTTCTTGGTCTGGCGATAGTGATCGAGAATCATCTTGTGGGTCTCGCGGCCGAAGCCCGACTCCTTATACCCACCGAACGCTGCGCCCGCGGGATAGAGGTGATAGCAGTTGGTCCAGCAGCGACCGGCCTTGATGCCGCGGCCGATACGATAGGCGTCGGTGCCATTACGCGACCAGACGCCCGAGCCAAGACCGTAGGGGGTATCGTTTGCGATCTCGAGCGCTTCTTCGATGGTGCTGAACTTCGTTACCGAGAGGACTGGTCCAAAGATCTCTTCCTGGAAGATGCGCATCTTGTTGTGACCGACGAAGACGGTGGGTTGAATATAGAAGCCGTTCTCGAGATCGCCGCCGAGGTGAACCTGCTCACCGCCGGTGAGGCACTTCGCGCCTTCCGCTTTACCGATCGCGATGTATTCGAGGATCTTGTCCTGCTGGGACTTCGAGGCCTGGGGTCCCATCTGGGTGGTGGGGTCAAGCGGGTTGCCGACCTTGATCTTCGCCACCCGAGCTACGGCACGTTTGACGAACTCATCGAAGATAGACTCATGCACGAGGGCGCGCGACGGGCACGTGCAAACCTCGCCCTTGTTGAAGGCAAAGAGCGCAAAGCCTTCGAGTGCCTTGTCCAGGAAGTCATCGTCTTTGTCCATGACGTCGGCCATGAAGATGTTAGGCGATTTGCCACCCAGCTCCAGGGTCTGCGGAATGATTGGCTCGGACGCGTACTGCATGATCAGGCGGCCAGTGGTGGTCTCTCCGGTGAAGGAGATCTTGGCGATGCGCGGATTGCCGGCGAGTGCCTTGCCGATCTCGCCACCCGGGCCGGTCACAACATTGATGACGCCTGCGGGAACGATGTCGCCGATGAGCGACATCAGGGTCATCAGGCTCAGCGGGGTGTTCGATGCCGGCTTGATCACCGTGCAGTTACCCGCGGCGATGGCTGGCGCGATCTTCCAGGCGGCCATCAACAGGGGAGAGTTCCACGGAATGATCTGGCCGACCACGCCCATGGGCTCTTTGAAGTGATAGGCGACGGTGTCCTTGTCGATCTCGCCGGCAGTGCCCTCTTCAGCGCGAATGCAGCTGGCGAAGTAGCGGAAATGATCGATGGATAGCGGGACGTCGGCGTTCATGGTCTCGCGGATCGGCTTGCCGTTGTCCAGGGTTTCGGCCTTGGCGAGAAGTTCGAGGTTCTCTTCCATGCGATCGGCGATCTGGTTAAGGATGGCCGAGCGTTGGGTGGACGAGAGGCTGGCCCACCCATCTTTCGCAGCGTGGGCCGCGTCGAGCGCGAGTTCTACATCCTCTGCGGTGGACTTGGCGAACTCCGCGAGCAATGCGCCGTTGATCGGGCTGTGGTCGGCAAAGTACTTGCCTTTGAGCGGAGCTACAAATTTGCCGCCAATGAAGTTGTCGTATCGGGCGCGAACGCCATTTTTACGGATGGAGGCGATGGCCTCCTCGAAGACTGCGTCTTGAATTAGTATTGCGGTAGCCATTTGAGTACCTTTTCCAGTGAAGATGTGCTGAAACGATCAGCAGCGCGATTCTTGTCCCTTGTAACAACGGTTGGCTGTGACACCTGTCACCGGAGCGAACAATCCCCGAAGTCCAGTGGCGCATACACTCCCAAGGCCTGTTTTGCCGCACCCAGACGTCTCAGAACTGGAGACATCGAAGACGTCCATCGCCAGCCGTTGCGTTACAAATGTTCCGTTGATGTGACCCGGAGCACACACAGCCGAGACGTAAGAGTGGATATTTATAGATGAACTTGGGATACTACTAGCGTGAGTTGGGGTAGAAAAATCGCGTTGCTGATGCTGGCCGTTGCGGTCTTATGGACTGCGATGCCGGCCTCCGCTTGTGTGCTCACGATGCAAACCAGCTCCCCGCCCGCCTGCTGTGGCGATATGGCACAAGCTGGCATGTCGCAAACCGGAATGACGCGCGGCATCAGCATGCATCCCTCCTGCTGCCAAATCCGCGGAACAATCCCCGCCCTCACTCCGGCTCCTCCGTTTTCTCTTGACCACTCACAGCAGCCGGCGATTGTTCCCTATACGAGCAGCCTGGCTGCGTTTGTCACGCGCGGTCACGATGGGCGTGATGCTTCCGAAACCCAGCCGCCGAAGTTCCCTCCGGGCGGCATCTTCGTACTTCGAATCTAAAATTCCTTCCTTCGCTGGCTGAACCTTGGCCCTCGTGCGTCCCCGCGTTCCTATGCGCGGAGAGATCGCTCGAACGGCCCGCATGCTGTGTCTCCGTTGGAGGGAGCGATGAAAGCCTTTGTCTGTTTGATATGTCTTGCTGCGTCCGCAGTCTCTGCCGGTGTTTGCCGCGCGCAGACCCCTGTTGCCGCTGATAGCCTCGCGGGCTTTACTGGATTGTTTTCCGACGCCTCCCCTGCGGAGGCGACCGCACCGGCCCTCACGCTGGACGATGTAGAACGGCTTGCCCTGGCCCGAAGCCCGGAGATCGCCGTGGCGGCGCGGCGCGTGGCCGTTGCCCAGGCGCATGTACCGGTGGCCGGCGCGCTCGACGATCCGACGGCAATGTATCGAGGATGGGGAATCCCCCTGCAGCAGCCGTGGAATTTGAACGACGCCCAGAACATGTTCAGCATCAGCCAGACCTTTCCGGGAGCAGGGAAACGGGCGCTGCGAACCAGCGTCGCAGAGTCGGATGTGGACGTCGCCAAAGCGCAGCTGGACGAGGTGCGACTGGAGGTTCGGGTGCGCGTGCACAAGGCCTTCGACGACCTGTTGCTGGCTCAAAACGAGATGCAGATTCACCATCAGCATGTGGGGATTGCGCGCCAGGCAATTGAGGCAGCGCGCATTCAGTACACCGTCGGCAAAGTCCCTCAGCAGGACATGTTGAAGGCGCAGGTGGCGCTCACGTCGCTGGCAGAACACATGATCCGCTTCGACCACGACGCCGCTCTGGCGCAGGCAAGGCTCAATACGCTGCTGGGTCGCGATCCCGACACGCCGGTGCGCGTTACCGGGGAGTTTGCGGTGATGGATGCTCTGCCAGAGGCTCGGTCACTCGACACCATGGCCCTTAAATCGCGACCGGATCTAATGGCGGTCGAGCAGGCCGCCGTGCAAAGTCACACCGAGCAGGCGCTGGCCAAAAAGGCCTTCACTCCCGACTTCACGGTCTCGGGGGGGTACATGCTGATGCCGTCCAGCTCCGCTATGCGCAACAACTACATGGTCGAAGGCTCGATGAATCTGCCGTGGCTCAATCGCCGCAAACACAACGCGGAGATTGCGGAAGCGACCGTGCGCACCACCGAGCAGGACGCCGAACTCTCGGCTCTGCGCAATGTTGCCTTCGGTCAGATTCAGGAAGCGCTCATCGAGGCGCAAGCCGCACAACAACTCGCGCACATGTACCACGATCAGTTAAGTCCCCAGGCGGAAGCCACGCTGCAGTCGAGCGTGATCGCCTACGAGAACAACAAGACGAATCTCCTGAACCTGCTCGACAGCCAGATGACGGTCATCAATGTTGATCTCTCATGGATCGATGCAGTCGCCAACTTTGACACGCGCCTGGCGGATCTCGAACTCGCCACCGGCACCCCTCTCAATCCTTCCAACCTTCCCGCAGCCGAGGTGAAACCATGAAGACCCGCACGTATCAAATTTCCTTGGCGGTTGCTGGAGCCACGAGCATTTTGCTCGCGGCAGCGCTTGCGTTTGCGCTGCTCCACCGAGGCAACACAGCTCCGGCAGCGGCATCCTCACAGGATCCCGTCGTCGCGCGCGGTCCGAATGTTGGCTCCAATCCCATGCCGCAAGCCGGCGGTGCTGCGGCAGGAGCCGAACCCGCGCTGGCAACCGTGCAGTTGTCGCCGCAACGCCTGCAGGAAATCGGCGTGACCACCACAACGGTGCAGCGCAAGGCCGTCAACGACAACCTGACCGTTCCCGGCAACGTCAACATGGACGAAGAGCGGTTGTCCTATGTGCAGACCCGCTTCCCGGGCTGGATCCAAAATGTCTTCGTAAACGCAACCTACCAGTACGTGCGCAAAGGTGAGCGGCTCTTCACCATCTACAGTCCCGACCTTGTAAGCAGCGAGCAGGAATATCTTCTGGCGCGCCAGAATCAGAAGACTTTCGCGCCGAACGCGCAGGACATGGCCACGCAGGAAAGCGGCTGGCTGATGCGCGCTGCCGAAGAGCGCTTGCGGCAATTTGGCGTTCCCTCGCAAACAATCACCGACCTCGAGCAGAGCGGCAAGGTCCAGCACGACATCGCAATCACCTCGCCGGCCTCCGGCTACATCATCGACCGTACCGCCCTGCCCAATGCCTACGTGCAGCCTGACACCAAGCTGTACACGATCGCCGACCTCTCCACCGTCTGGGTCTACGCCAACGTGTTTCAGGACGACGTAGGCCGCCTCAAGCCAGGTGACGCAGCACAGGTCACGGTGGACGCGTATCCCGGCCGCCACTTCAACGGCCGCATCGACCAGATCCTGCCCGAGGTAGATCCGACGACGCGCACCGTGCGCGTGCGTCTCGTATTTCGCAACCCCGGCGTCGTGCTCAAGCCGGGGATGTATGTGAACGTCGCGATCTCGGTTCCGCTCGGGAAGCAAGTCGTGATTCCGTCTTCCGCCGTCCTGCAGTCGGGCTCGCAGGCGATCGCCTTTATCGACCACGGCAACGGAGTTCTGGAGCCGCGCGTCGTCCAGCTCGGCTTACAGCTCGACGATTCGGTCATTGTTCTCGGCGGGCTCAAGGCGGGAGATCGGGTGGTGAATTCTGCCAACTTCCTGGTCGACTCGGAGGCCCAGCTGCAGGCGGTCATGGGAGCATTTGCACCGCTGCCGCAACCAGCCGCGGGAACGAGCAGCGCGGCAGCAGCGCAGGTGCAGATCGACCTGAGCACGCAGCCGTCTCCGCCGCGCAAGGGCGCAAATACTCTGCGAGTGAAATTGACCGGCACCGATGGCAAGCCGGTGACGGGTGCACAGGTGAGCGTGGTTCTCTTCATCCCGGCGATGCCCGCGATGGGGATGGCAGCAAAGCACGCATCGGCCACCCTGACCGACAAAGGCAACGGCGACTACGAAGGCTCGGTGCAGCTCCAGTCCGGCGGCACCTGGGCAGCAACCGTAACCGCTCAGCGCGGCGGCCAGACCATCGCTACGAAGCAACTGAGCGTTGACGCAGCGGGAGGGATGTAATGATCTCGAAAATCATTGCATCGTGCGCCCGCAATCCGTTCCTCGTGTTTACGGGAGCTATTCTTCTGGTCATTGCGGGCATGTGGTGCATGCGTCGCGTGCCCCTCGACGCTCTGCCCGACATCAGCGACGTGCAGGTCATCATCCACACTCCTTGGGCCGGCGAACCACCCAACGTGATCGAAGACCAGGTCACCTATCCGATCGTGACCTCGCTGCTCTCCGCGCCCCACGTGAAGAGTGTCCGCGCCCAAACCATGTTCGGCGACTCCTACGTCTTCGTCGTCTTTCAGGATGGCACGGACCTCTACTGGGCGCGCTCGCGCGTCACCGAGTATCTGCAGCAGATCGCCGGCAGTCTACCAGCGAACGTGCATCCCGCCATCGGCCCCGATGCGACGGGTGCGGGCTGGGTTTACGAGTACGCCATCGTCGACCGCACCCACACCCGGAGCCTCGCCGACCTGCGCGCTCTGCAGGACTGGTACCTCCGTTATCAGCTCGAAACCGTTCCCGGCGTGGCCGAAGTAGCCAGCATTGGCGGCTTCGTTCGCCAATATCAAGTCAACCTCGATCCCAAAAAACTCTTCTCCTACGGCATCTCCGCTGCGACCGTCATCGACCGCGTGCGGCAAAGCACCAACGAAGTCGGTGGCGACGTCCTCGACATGAATGGCGCCGAGTACATGATCCGCGGCCTCGGCTATCTGCACAATCTCTCCGATCTCGAAAATGTTCCTGTCGCCACGAAGAATGGCACGCCCGTATTGATCCGCAATCTGGGCACGGTCTCCTTCGGCCCGGACGTACGCCGAGGAGCGGCCGACTGGCAGGGAGAAGGCGAAACCGTGGGCGGCATCGTGGTCATGCGCTATGGCATGAATGCCCTCAACGTGATCAATGGTGTCAAAGCAAAGTTCAAAGAAATCGCGCCCTCGCTCCCCCCCGGCGTCGAGATCGTAACCGCTTACGACCGCTCCTGGTTGATCGACCAGTCGATCCACACCCTCAAGCGAGACCTCTTCGCCGAAGCGCTCATCGTCAGCTTTGTCAGCATCATCTTTCTCTTCCACTTCCGCTCCGCGCTGGTGCCCATCCTCACGCTGCCCATCGCCGTTCTTGCCGCGTTCATTCCCATGTACTTCCTGCACGTCAGCTCCAACATCATGTCGCTCGGCGGCCTCGCCCTGGCCGTAGGTGTGCTCATCGATGCCGCGATTGTCATGGTGGAGAACGGATACCGCAACCTGGCCGAGCGAACCGATGTTCCGGATAATGAGGAGCGACGAAACATCCTCATTCGCTCCGCGCAGCAGGTCGGCCCCGCGCTCTTCTACTCGCTGATCATCATCGTCGTATCGTTTCTTCCGGTGTTTCTGCTGGAAGCGCAGGAAGGCCGCATGTTCCGTCCGCTGGCCTGGACCAAGACGCTGGCGCTGATGTTCGCGTCGCTGCTCTCGATCACCCTGGTGCCGGCGCTCATGCCGTTCTGCCTGCGCGGAAAGCTGCGCCCGGAGTCCGCCAACCCCGCCGCACGTTTCACGCAGGCCATCTATCTTCCCGTGCTGCGCTGGTGCCTGAAGCACTGGAAGATCGTGATCGCGCTCAACCTGATCTTCCTGGCCGTCACCATCCCTCTCTACTTCCGTCTCGGCAGTCAATTCATGCCCGCGTTGTACGAAGGCTCTGCTCTCTACATGCCGAACGCTCTGCCGGGTATCTCGATTACGCAGGCAGCCTCGCTCATGCAGGAGCAGGACCGCATCATCCGCACTTTCCCCGAGGTCTCGACCGTCTTCGGTACGGTGGGCCGTTCCGATAGCGCTACAGATAACGCACCGCTCGACATGTACGACACCACCATCATGCTGAAGCCCCGCGGTCAATGGCGCGCCGGCATGACCTACGAAAAGCTCATTACCGAGATGGACCAGAAGCTGCAGTTTCCCGGCCTCACCAACAGCTGGACCATGCCCGTCCAGAACCGGCTCGACATGGAGCTCACCGGGATCAAGACTGCCGTCGGCATCAAGATTCAAGGTCCGGATCTCGCCCACATCGAGCAGATCGGATCACAGATGCAGCAGATTCTCTCCGGCATGCCTCAGGCGGATTCCATCTACGCCGAGCGCGTCGCCCAGGGCTTCTATCTCAACGTAGAGGTGAACCGCATCGAAGCCGCCCGCTACGGCCTCACCGTGGCCGACGTGCAGCGAGTAGTCACCTCCGAGATCGGTGGTGCGGACATCGCCGAGAACGTGGAAGGCCGCGAGCGCTTTCCCATCGCCGTCCGCTACCAGCGCGACTTCCGTGACAACCCTGCCGCCCTATCGCAGGCCCTCATCCCCACCCCCTCCGGCGAACAAATCCCCATCAGCGAAGTCGCCCGCGTCTCTTTTTCGCGCGGCCCCTCCATGATCCGTGACGAGGACGGAGCTCTAACCGGCTACGTCTATCTCAATCTCAAGACCAACAATTACGGTGGCTTCGTGAACAGCGCTCAGAAACTGCTGCAACAAAAACTGGTGCTTCCCGCTGGCTACACCTGGCGCTGGGCCGGAGAGTACGAATTCGAGCTGCGCGCTAAACAACGCCTGGAGATGATTCTGCCCGTAGTCTTCTTCGTCATCTTCCTTCTGCTCTACCTCGTCTTCAAATCAGTCATCGAAGCCGCCGTGCTCATCTTCCCCACGCTGTACGCCATGTCCGGCGGCCTGCTGCTCCAGTGGATCCTCGGCTACAACTTCAGCGTAGCCGTGTGGGTCGGCTACATCGCGCTGTTCGGCATCGCGGTCGAGACAGGCGTAGTCATGGTGGTCTATCTCCACGAGGCCTACCAGGAGCGCGTCGCCGAAGGCACGCCGATGACGGAAGCCGATCTCGTCCAGGCCGTCATCAAGGGAGCCGTGCAGCGTCTGCGCCCCAAGCTCATGACCGTCACCGCCGTCATCCTAAGCCTTGCGCCCATCCTCTGGGAGACCGGCATCGGCTCCGATGTCATGAAGCCCATCGCCGCTCCAATCGTGGGAGGAATGGTCACATCCACCATCCACGTCCTGATCCTTGTCCCGGTATTTTTCCTGCTCATCAAACGCAGATCCATGCGCCAGGACATGCGCGAAGCCAAGCTCCTCCCCGACGAGTCGTCGCAATAGCCGCCACCTCCACGATCGCTCCCGCGATGGTCGAGGTGATCTTCCATGTTGAGTAGCCGGCTAGCGGGGAGCAGGCCCGTCCTCCTGCTTCACCACGACGCCTTCACCCGCGAAGGGCCATTTCGTGTCGAGCAGCAAATCGTTTTCTCGAGTCGCTTTCGGCACGCGATCGATCTTCAGATTCTCGAAGAAGTGCACGCCTGTTTTTCCCGCTGTAGCAAGATCCACATCCCCGTCTCCATCCAGATCTTCCACGACAAACTGCGTACCCGCCCCAGCAGTCCCGTTCACCGAGATGGGATACCGCGTGAACTGCCCGGTCTTGCGATCGATCTTGTAGTAGTACACCACCAGCGGATCATACGAACCTGGATCGTTGCCGGAGTGGCCCCGGTAGCGTTTGCCCGTGATCAATTCAGGGACGCCATCTCCGTCAATATCCACCAGCTTCAGCGCATGGATCTGCGAGTACGATTCGTCGATAATGTGCTTGACCCAATGACGGCTGGCCCCCGAAACCTGCTGCTCCAGCCAGTACAGCCCATAGCTGTGACCCTGGCCGTAAATGATGTCCATCTTCCCATCGTTGTTGACGTCGTACCCGATGATCGGAAATCCGGCGTCGCCCAACTGCCAATCACCATGCCACTCCCATTGATCATGCTCGGCGTCGATATTCTTGAACCACCCATACGGCGTAAGGATGTCGGCCTTCCCATCGCCATCCACATCCGCGATGCCGATACCGTGGCCGTCCTGCTCCTTCCCGCCCACGTGATGCACCTTCGGAGTGGGTCCCGAAAAGTCCACCCAGATAATGCCGGAGTGGTTGTAATGCGCGAGCGCGAGATCGGGCTTGCCGTCTCCGTTGATGTCGCCCGTCGCTCCACCTTCCGTATCGTAGCTGTCGGTGATGAAGTGCCGCTTCCACATCACTCCCGGCTTCTTCGGATTCTCATACCACCACAGGCCGTTCAGCATCCACCCCGTCGTGACCACATCCGGAGCACCATCGTGGTTCACGTCGTAGGCCCACTCTCCGCAATCGGAGACGAACTCTCCCAGGATGCCGACGGTGCGAAACTGATGACGCACCCACTCCCCGCCAGCCGGCCCCGGATTCTCATACCAGTAAGCACCACTCACCAGGTCCGGCCGTCCATCGCCATTCATATCGATGGTGGTAATGCCTTCAGCATGATCCGTGCCCAGCCGATGCACTCGGAAGGTCACTTGCGGAACACCGAACGGTCCGTTGCCGGGGGTTGTCTTGCGCGTACTTTGCGCGCCTGCAATCCAGCTCGACGATGCAAAGATCGTCGCGACGATGAGAGCTGTGAATCTTATTTTGCTGATCAAGTTCCTGCTCCGGTACTAGGTTAAGTTTGCGCTGCAAAGCCATCCGGTTGTCGCAGCTTGTATTAGCCGTGACCGCTTCTACAAGAGCTTCATTGCATCCGGATCCCAATTCACCTCGGTGCCGCGTTCGTAGCTCAGGTTGCTGAGCAGCGCAGCTCCAGCGGCGCGGAAGCCGAACACGGCATCTTCCACTACAGGCTTTCGACTGCGAACGGATGCGAAGAAATTCTTCAAGTGGTCATAGCTGTCGATGTATCCAGCGGGAGCCACATATTTTTCAGATCCGACAGGGGGTGGTCCCAACGGGTGCGGCACCGGATATTTCTCCTCGTACGCTGCGAGAAGGCGCTTCTGCATCGCCTCGGTGAAGGTGCTGGTCGTAAAGCCCGGTTCCTTTGGACGAGGGACGCGGCTGACGCTGACCGTGTTGCCGGCAATCTCCATCGTTCCTTCCGACCCGGTAAAGATCAGGCCTTCGCTCTCCTCGCCTCCATCGACAAAGTTCACATGCAGGCTCAGATTGAAGCCCTCGCGATAGTTGAACAGGCCGAGCATCACATCCGGCACATCGCGGCCATCCTTCCAGAACCGCAACCCGCCGGTAGCCATCGCTCGCGTTGGTCCATGGGTTCCGGTGATGAAGTGGGTTCCGCTGAAGAGATGCACAAACAGATCGCCCGCAACGCCACTCCCATAGGCCTTCCATTTGCGCCATTGGAAGAAGCGTTCGGCATCGAAGGGCATCTTCGCCGCCGAGCCTTCAAACCGCGGCCAGTCGCACGTTTCAGTCGACGCATCGAGCGGAATCGTATACTCCCACGCACCCATTGCCGAGTTGCGATCCCAACGCGCCGTCACCATGTTGAGCTTGCCGATCGCACCCGACTCCAGCAGCTCCTTCGCCTTCACATACACAATCGAGCTCACCCGCTGGCTCCCGATCTGGATGATCCGGTTGGTGCTGCGAGCCGCCTCGATGATCTCCGGCCCATCCGCATAAAGATGGATCATCGGCTTTTCGCAATACACGTCTTTGCCGGCCTTCATCGCATCGATGGCTGCCCGCTTATGCCAATGATCGGGTGTGGCGATGATCACGGCGTCGATATCTTTGCGAGCAAGAATCTCACCGTAATCGCGCGTCGTAAAGATGTCGTCGCCCCACAGTTCCTTCGCGTGTTCCAGCCGGCCGTCGTAGCAGTCCGCCACCGCAACCAGCTTTACGCCCGGAACCTGCACCGCAATCTTCGTATCCCCCTGCCCCTGGATCCCGGCGCCGATCAGCGCAAATTGAATTTGATCGTTGGCTCCCACGGGCCTGGATGGTTCGCCTTGAACCGCTGTCAGCGCGTGCATCCTTGTTGCGACCAGCGTCTCGGCGGTTACTGTTCCCGCCACCTTCAGAAAATTTCTGCGATTCAACTTGTACACAAGGTCCTCATCTCGGCAGACTTTCGTTGGCTGCCATCATAGACGCCTTTGCCCGTTCTTTGCCAAGCCCTGAATCCCCACCGAACGCCTCCCTCCTGCTGCGCCCTCGACAGGAAGGCTGATAAGCTCCTCTAGCAGGAAGATCTACCCCGCGTCTGCAACGCAAGCACGTCGTCGACGGCAGCAGTGTGCGGTGATCTCCACAAGCAGCGCTGGCAATTCCAAAAGAAAGCAGGGCCCGCCCATGTTATCTTCGCGCGACCCCTGTTCGTGGAGCAACCGATGACCCGACGTAAACGTATCGGCATGGGCCTGGTAGGGCCCGGCTTTATCGCGACGCAACACATCGAGGCTGTCCGTCGTCTTGGCTATGTCGATGTGATCGCAATCGCCGGATCGAGTCTCGCATCTGCGCAGCGCAAAGCAGAGCAGTACGGTGTCGATCGCGCCTATGCCAGCTGGGAAGACCTCATCGCCGAT
>DATCDL010000380.1:0-2551 GCA_036510715.1 Acidobacteriaceae bacterium | reverse complement strand
CGCCTCCTCCAGACTCGTCTTCCCCAAAGGTTCCAACCGCAATCCAAGCGAGCCAACAGCGCCCGCAACGTATGCCCGCGTCCCCTGCTTCTCCCCGATCGCGTCCACGCACTGCCGAGCAATCGCAACGCCGGCACGGTTGAACTCCGCTACCTTGTCCCTCAGACCAAACCGTTCCAGACGAAAGCTATTGGCACCAAATGTGTTGGTCTCAATAATTTCAGCGCCGGCCTGGAGGTACTGCTCATGCACCGCGCGAACCGTCTCCGGCTGCGTCACGTTCAGTTCATCGAAGGAGCGATTGATGAACACGCCGCCGGTATACAGCATGGTGCCCATGGCGCCATCGCACAGCACCGTTCCACCCGCGAAAAGCCTGTCGACTTCACCTGCCATGGATCTCCCGTCCCACCAGGTCGTTGAGCCGCCTGAAGTTCAATCGTATAACGCACCCGGTGCCTGTGCGAACTGCTCCGGCATCATAACCCATGCCGGGATGTGGGGTTTGCCCTGTTATACTTGGGGCAGAATTCGTAGTCCCCGCGCTGTAGCGCCTGACGTTTGGAGTGGTTCACGTTGAAGATAAGAAGTTTCCCTGCCCTGCTTGCTTCGGGCCTGCTCTTGGCCACCGCGACGCTGGCACTCAGCGGTTGCTACGTCGAGGTTCTCTATAAGGCTCCTGTAAATGGCTACGCTGGCCGTCCAGTCCCGCCCAGCAAACTGCTGCAGCGTGTCCTTGCGTCCTACACCGCGAACGGAACTTCGGGTGGCCTGCAGATCATTGACGGCCTGCGCGACCTCAGAGGCAACATCCAGAACACCACCAAGGGGTTCAGCGTCTCCGGCTATTCCGAAGCCCAGCCAACCACCATCTTCAACTTTCCGGAACAAACACTCGGCTATGTACTGTCGGCGACGGATGGCAACCTGTCGGTGATCAATTACAGCAAAGAGTCGGGTAGCGGAACGGCTGCCAACTTTGGCGGGTATCCTCCTTCAGCGGCAGCCTCTCCCACAGGTGGCCTGTTCGCAGGAGCTGCCCAGCAGGCTGGAGTCCTCGTCATCTCCTCTGGCGGCGGCACCTTTGACCTGAATCTTCCCAACGTCAACAAGGTTGTGATCAACAACGGCAGCAGCATCGTCCTTGCCATGGTCAAGAACTCCAACAGCCTCTATCGCGTGGTGAAGCTGCCCTCGACGACCAACCCCGTCAATCCTCCCGGCGCCATCGATTGCGAGCCACTTCTGCTCCCGGTCTTTTGCGTAGTTCCGGTCGCCGGCACCTATGACCGCCCAGCCGATGTTTCCTTCTCTCTCGATGGCAGCACGGCCTACGTCTTAAACTCCGGCCCTGAGAACGGCGGCAATACCGCCAGTGTCACGTTCCTCCAGACCGCGGCACTCAATATCAACCTCATCCCCACCGGCAGCGATCCCTCGCCCCTCTCGAACCTGCCCGTAGCCAATCCCATTCTCATCCCGGGAGGAGTGACCGCCGCCCTCTCCGACGGCAACTATCTCTATCTCTCCGGACAAAAGTTACAGACGACCGGCACCTACAAGGGACTCTTTGCCGGCAACCTGACTTTGCTTAATCTCAGCAGCTACGCTGTCAGCGCGCCCATCTCCATCTCCGACGGCAACCACACGAAGATGCTCTTTGCCGACGACAATACCTTGTGGATCGGCTCCTCGCAGTGCGCCAACGGCGTGCGTGCAGCCACCGCAGCAGCAGAGCTCGCCGCCGGCGGCACCACCGACCAGGCCGGCAACTATAACTGCCTCACCATGGTGACTCTCGGATCAGCAGCACCGGCCGCGCAGATCGTCCCTGCCGTCACCCAGTCCGCAACCAACCCTGTCACGGTCCCGTACCCCAACACCGATCAGAACCCCTACTACTATGGCAGCCTCACCGGCCTGTGCTGGGTGCAGAACTACCACAAGGTCTATACCGCATATGGCGGCCAGCTTCATGCCTTCTACACGGGAGCTGTCCCAGGAACCACCCCCGTCATCCCCGGATCGATTCAGGATTCCAACGGCAATGTGAACGGTGGCCCTGCAGGTTCGGAGATCGACAACATCAACCTTACCGTCCAGGGCACCGTCTACGACGTAGCCTACATGGATGCCCAGAGCAACAGCGCGAACTAAACCTCCCCCCATGCCCGACACCCTCTCCTCACCGCTTCCAGGCCGGGTTGATGTGCTGGCCATCGCAGCGCATCGCGATGACGTAGAGCAGACCTGCGGCGGCACGCTGCTCGTCCAGCAGGCCCTCGGGTGGAGCACCGGCATCCTCGATCTCACCCGCGGAGAAGCCGGAACCCGCGGCACCGCTGCCGAGCGTGCCGCCGAAGCCGAAACCGCCGCCGACATCCTGCGTGTCGCGCATCGCGAAGCCCTCGATCTCCCCGACGGCAACGTTCAGAACACCCTCGAAAATCGCCTCAAGATCGCCGCCGTCCTGCGCCGCCTCCGACCCCGCGTGGTCATCCTTCCCTATTGGCAGGGCCGCCACCCCGACCACTACACCGCCTCCACCCTC
>DATCDL010000379.1:0-13581 GCA_036510715.1 Acidobacteriaceae bacterium | reverse complement strand
GAGCGCGATACACCCAACGCTGGGACGATCCAGAACAATAACCATCCAATCCACAATTTCATTCTCACAGGAAGGTGCATCCATGTTCAAAGAACTGGGTCCGCTGCTCCGGCAGAGGACCGTTGTCATGATTCTTACGCGCCTGGAGGACGACACCATCCGCGTCAACGTCATTCCCCGAAAGCTCAACGAAAGCGAAAACGACGCGCTCACCACTCCTCTTAGCGTGGCCGGCATGGCGGAAGAATTGGATGCCGAACTGCCTTCCGCGCTGGTCCAGTTTGTTGGCGCCCATCTCGAACTGAAGAACACGCTCGAAACCGCCAAGGAGCAGATGGCCGCGGCAGCCAAGGCCGCAAAAGCGGAGGCCCGGTCGAAAACGGCAATGAAGCCCGCGACGGCCAAGTCGGAGGCATCGGCGGTTGAGACAAGGAAGCCCGCTGACCAAGCGCCCAGGTCCGCCGAACCCGAGAAACAAGAGGCGCGCAATGCCAGCCTGTTTGATACGGGACCGGCACCAGCGGCGGCTCCCGTCCCCGCGTCAGATGTGGATGAGGATGAGGAGATTCTTGCCGAAGTTGCGGAACGGGCGCTGGCCGAGAGGGGCGAAGATTTCGATGAGGCCGCCTAGATGGCATGAGGCGCTGCTTAAACCTCTGCCCATTCCGATAGAATAATGAAGGCCCATCCCGACCACCGTGGCTGGATCACAAGTCAAGCGTTTTCTGGTATTTGATCGACTCTAAACAGCCATAATTTCCGTCGGCTCACGTACGACTGGCGGATCAGTAGACCTCGAACCAAGATGGCGATGACACTCAATCCCGAGAAAGCACTGATCTTCCGAATCGTCCATCGAGATAACCTTCCGTGGATTCTCGATCACGGACTGCACGCCAGCAATGGGGAGATTTCCGACCCGAATTACCGCAACATCGGCAATGTCGATCTCATTGGGAAACGGAATCACCGTCGGGTTCGTGTTGGCCAAGGAGGTACGCTGAGCGACTATGTTCCTTTCTATTTCACGCCATTCTCGATCATGATGTACAACATCCACACGGGCTACAACGTGCGGCATGTTCCGAACGAGGAGATTCTGATCCTCGTCTCCTCACTTGTCAGGATGGCGGAACTTCGAATTCCGTTCGTGTTTACGGATCAACACGCCTATCCCGCGATGGCGAACTATTACACGGATTTGCACGAATTGGACGAGATCGATTGGGGCCTGTTGAACCGCAGAGATTTCCAGCATGACCCGGACGATCCGGGAAAGAAGGAGCGATACCAGGCGGAAGCGCTGATCTGGAAGCACGTTCCTCTTGAAGCGCTCCTTGGAATCTGTAGCTGTGATGCGACTGTCGATGCGTTCGTGAAGGCTGAGTTGGCCAAACGGGCCCTGACCGTACAATCGAGCGTACAGGGGAATTGGTACTTCTAATGATGATATTTACCCAAGGCAATCTCCTCGACGCCTCTGCCGAAGCGCTGGTGAATACCGTGAATACGGTCGGCGTGATGGGCAAAGGAATCGCTCTGATGTTCAAGGAGGCATTCCCCGCGAATTTCCGAGCTTACGAGGATGCCTGCAAAGAGAAGAAAGTCAAGATTGGCGAGATGTTCGTGACGGAGAACCGGACCTTCTCCGGACCGCGCTGGATTATCAACTTCCCAACGAAGAAACACTGGCGGCAGCCTTCGAAACTGGAATGGATAACTGATGGGCTCGGGGACCTACGGCGAGTCATCGATGAACATCAGATTCGTTCCATCGCCTTGCCGCCTCTCGGGGCAGGGAACGGGGGGCTGGAGTGGAGCGAAGTGCGGCCTGAGGTGGAACGCATCCTGGGCGATCTCGAGGGGGTCGACATCCTTGTTTTCGAACCGACCGCGAAATATCAAAACGTAGCCAAGCGGACCGGCGTCGAACAACTGACACCGGCGAGAGCGCTCATGGCGGAGATGATTCGCCGCTATTGGGTCTTGGGAATTGAGTGCACCTACCTTGAAGTGCAGAAGCTGGGATGGTTTCTGGAGCGAACCATCCATACTCTAGGGATCGACGATCCGCTTAATTTCCAGTTCACGGCTGACAAGTACGGCCCCTTCTCGGACCGCCTCCGCCACATGCTGAATGCTCTTGACGGAACCTATCTTCATTGTGACAAGCGGCTCAGTGATGCGGGGCCTTCGGATACGATTTGGTTCGACGAAGATCGTCGCAAGCACCTCGACCTGTTCCTCCAGCAGGAGGCTTCACAGCCTCTCAGGAAGGTCCTCGACCTGACCGCGAAGCGCATCGATGGCTTCGAGTCGCCGCTGGGGATGGAAGTTCTCGCGACGGTTGACTGGCTAATCGTGAAAGAGAACAGGGAACCGACCCTTGCCGGAATTCGTGCCGGTCTCGGAAAGTGGCCTGCAGGACCTGCCGCTGCCGAGCGAAAACTGCGCCTGTTCAATGACCGGTACATCAGATTGGCGATCGATCAGCTGGCTTTACCACTGGGCAGCTAAGATCGATGCGAGCAGAACTCCCTGACCGGATTGAGTTCTGGCCGGCACTTTGTTCGGGCGACTTCAATTTGCCATCGCTACCCAAAAATGGCGGAGTTGGATCTCGCGGGACGCTGCAGATTTGTCGCGGGTATGCGCAGATGATGAGACGGCAACGCGCAAGCTGGGATCCTCTTTGAAATAGAGGAGTTGTTCCGCTAATGACCAGTCTTCTCCCGATGCGTCTTTACTCTCCACCTCATTTTCGATCCAGCCATTGATTTTCGACAGCCATTCGCGCAGGTTTCCCGACTGGACATATCCAACGATTACCGCAGTCCTTTGTTTAGCGCCATGAAGGGCGAGCTTGAAGCGCTGAATTCCACCAGATCTCTTAGCTCGCCCAGTCACATATTCCCGTTCGCGGTCTGCACTGGGCGCTGGCAACCGCTTTCCTTCAAAGACCAGGAATGGGTCATAAATCGAGTGGTAGGTCAGACTGAGGATGGTCCCCTCCTTTGGTAGCGCGGAGATATCGACGCGACGAATGCTAGATTGCTTTTCCTCATGATGAAAGAAAACCATGGGAAATCGGTTCGAGGCAGCCACGTTGAGATATTTACAGAGTTGAGCGTTGAGGCGCTCTTCAGCATCTTCGGGTGGACGATCCGGATCATCACGCCAAAGAGCGAGTTCCGAAGATACGAATTCCAATGTCCGTTCGACGAGCGATGTTGTGGGACCTTCAGTGATCCGGCCCCGGCTCGAACTGGCCAAAGGAAGTGAATCTGCCATCAGTAGCCCTGCCTCTGAAGATCCACTAAGGTTTCATCGGCGTCGCGAATCGCAGTGGAAGGAATCCAGTAGCGCAAGCGATCCGGCTTCACCACAATGATGGTGTTGCCTTCATAGAACCTAAGTATGCGAACGGTTCGGAGTGCATCGCCATCGTTTCGGTAAACAATCTCCCGAATTTGCGTTCCCCAATCCTCAGGCCAATCGAGATTGGAAATCGGACCGAAACAGAACGCTTGGTAGGCGAGACCATTAAGCAGCCCTGATTCAAGAGGCTGGAGGTTGGTATATACACTGCCGAGCACCCTGACGAAAACGTCTGAGAAAACTCTTAGGTAGTCTGTAGTGACCTGCTCCCTGAAGAGGCGTGAATTCTGTCCCAGCCTCACGAAGTCGGCCGCATACTCAACGACATCGTCGCAAAGACACTTCTCCCACCAACTGAGTTGCTTCTCGCTTTCCTCCTCCGGCCAAGGTAGGACATCAATGTCACGCTTGAGGATGGAGGTCGCTTTGCTGGAGAGCGCACGAGTTCCGAGCACCGCGCAGATAGCTCGAAGCGTTCGTCGATTCTCGATAAAATCCGCATGGAACTGGCGAAGGCGACTTTCTTCTCTTCTCGGAGCATGTATTCCGACGATCTGATGTCGGTAAGCGAGAAACCCTCGATTCCAAAAGACGCAAGGCAGAGTCTCAACTTCTTTTATGAGCACCAGTGGCGCACTGTAACGAGCCTCGGAATACGACGAGCGAAATCGCTTCGCGGTCACAGTGCTTATCTTCGATGCATCAATCCCGCTCTCGTCTAAAGCGCTCGTGGGTAGGAATGGCTTGCCGGTCAGCCATGGCGCAGGTTGACGGTTGCCTGTCTCAGCGAGAACGAAACCCTCCCCGTAGTCCCAGTGCATTTTTCTTAGAAAATCGCGCAACTTCGGTAACTCATCCATCCGCGCAGCCAGATTTTGCAGGCGCCCACCTCCGAGGAGATTTGCTCGCCAAATCCACGGGTGCTTTTCGTTCGATCCTTGGATTACGAAGTGCCGATCGTAATGGTCAAGCTCAAAGGCGATTCTTTCCTTCACACTGAAGGTGCGGCGAAACGTCAGGTGAAGAATTCGGTGATTGTCTCGGGGTTTCCGGCCGGTACATAGCACGGCAACTGTTTTTGGATCGGCCCCGTCATAAAGCTGGCGAATAGAAGTGAAATCCAGGATTGCCTCTGTAGTGGCCGCGCCGAGGAACGACTGCTGGAACGAGCGGGCCTTCTCGTTGTACAGGAAGCCATGCGGCTGGATGAGGCAGAGCCGTCCTTCATTCGTGAGGAGCGACGTTGCCTGCTCGAGGATGAAATACGCCATCTGATTGTCGGGAATGGGCACGGAGCGCTTTTGCTGCTTGCGGCACTGCAATGCCGCCTGATTCAGCCTTGACATAAAGGGAGGGTTTCCAACCACGACAGAAAAACGGTCACTACTCGCATCTCCCTGGCGAGACCTAAGCCATTCGGAGAAATCGCCGATGTGCAGGTTGGTTCCCACCAGTTTGTCGAACCGCAATTCCCGCCAGATAACGTTGGGCTGAAGCGCGTCGCAAATCGCAAGCGCGAGACTGAACGCCGTCAGATGGACGGCTTCTTCCTGCAATTCCACTCCGAAGATGCTCTGTTTGAGGATTCTTTTCAGCGTGGCGACTTCCGGTTGTTCCCAGTTGTTCTTGCTTCGCCAGAAATGCACGAGCCGACGAAACGCGCCGACAAGAAAGATCCCCGAACCACAAGTTGGGTCCAAGACGCGCTCTTGACCTGTGAGACTCTTGTACGGCATCACATAGTCGAGCATGAGCGTCGCGACCATTGGAGGAGTGAATACCGCACCCTTCCCCGCTTGCGCAAAATGCTGATACAGGTGACTTAGAACCTCAACTGGGATATGCCGAAAGGAAAACTGTTCCCATAAATACCGCTGGGAGCCAAGCGTTTTTCCCTCTACAAGATCGGCGAAGCGGCGCAAAGCTTTCACAGTGAGGCGCTGCCCGGTCTCGGGAAGCTCAAAGACGTCGCCATTGAATTTTCTTTCCAGCTTGGCCAGCAACTCTCGGATCGTGTCCGGTGACCCCTGCCGTAACAAATCAAAAAAGGAAGTCGCCCCGGCCTGGAGTTGTTTGAACCAATCTCTTGGGAAAACGCCTCGATCTTCGAGATACTTGATCAGAATCGTCAGGAGCAGAAGCCGACGAAGAACGGGTTGATTGTGACCGTCGATCTCCTCGTCAGTCTCAACCACCGCGCGGACCAGTTGCTGGTGGGCAGCCTTTTCCGATTGGGCCAGGCCAGAGTTCGCCGGGTCATCCCAGAAGGTGCCGTCACTGAGGCGAAACGCGGAGAATCGGCTCAGCCTGTCGTCATCGAGGGCGAATGAAATCTGCTTGGCGAGTTCAATTCTCTCGGCCGGGCCATATTCGATTCTCGACTCCTTCCAGAAATCGGGCCCGCGAGCACAACTCAGGACGTCGACACGCGTTTGCCATCCTACGTAGAGCAGAGGAGAGAAACCGTTGAGCCACAGTCTACTGTGGAGCTTCGCGAGACGAGCTTCATCTAAATGATCGTCGCTGTTGTCGACGACACACGCAGCGGGCTGCGAAGAGCGGCCATCCGCGAATCTGCGGAAGAACACGTAATCAATATCGCCGATATCTCTTGCCTGCCATATTGCGTACTGTTCCTCGATCCTCTCCGGCAACTCGCCGCGGACCGGGACAAGTCCGGGCAATGAGCCAGTCGGCGTAAAGTGAAGAGTCTCGAGAACCGTGCTCATAGGCTAAGAATCCTGATGACAGCTCGTGCGACACCTTGGATCGTAAGACCCATCGCCGGGACGAGATCCGGGTAGAGCGGATTCTCTGCCCGCAGCCACGTCTCTCCATCCCGTCTTACCAGAGTTTTCAGCGTCGATTCATTATCGATGATGGCAGCGACGATCTCGCCGTTTCGGGGCGATCGTTCCTGCTCGACGAGCACAATGTCACCATCGAGGATTTGGCGTCCAGTCATGGAGTCTCCGCGAACTCGAAGCGCAAATGCCTTCGAGCGGTCACGAATGCCGAATGCAGTTGGATCGATAGGCAGGCGGGCTTCGAACTCCGACGGCGAGTCGCTTGGGTATCCAGCAGAAATTCGCCCCAGGAGCGAAACGCCAGACGATTTGCTCGTCAACCTGATGCTCCGCGCTTTGCCCCGTTCCCGGATCACGAATCCCTTTCGTTCAAGCGCAGCTACATGGTCCGCGGCGGCCTTTGGGCTTCGGTATCTTAGCTTCCTGCAAATCTCACGATAAGTTGGCGCATTCTCCCCGTTTGCGATGCGCGACTCCACGAAGTCGAGAACTCTCTGCTGCGCCGGGGTCAGGCTCGCTTGCATACTATACAAATGTATAGTATGCAAGAATTTGCTGTCAAGATATTTATTTTCAATCTGTTGCGGACGTCTTGAAGTCAGGAGAGGCGCTGTTTTGCGGAGGCAGGCGTAAACGGGGCTGAGTTTTGCAGAGCTCATTCTCGGCGTCCGCTTCGAAACAATCTGAAGGAGACTCAATGAAACCATCGAAACTTTATGAGGCGCTTCACGCGCTGATCGGCGAACGTGTGCCCCTGCACATCTGGGGTGCATGCGGAGTTGGAAAGTCGCAGATCGTAGCTCAGGTCGCTAGCGATCTCGACTACGACTTTCTCGACGTGCGGGCCGTGCAGCTTGACCCGGTCGATCTCCGGGGTCTGCCGCGGATCGCCGGAGACCAGACAGAGTGGGCGCCACCCAGGTTTTTGCCCACTGTCGGCAAAGGCATTCTCTTTCTCGATGAACTGACCTCTGCGCCGCAGATGACCCAGGCGGGCTGCTATCAGCTGGTGCTGGACCGAAAACTCGGCGAATATGTGCTACCCGACGGCTGGGTGGTCATCGCCGCGGGCAACCCAGCCTCCGAACGCGGCGTTCACTTCGCCATGCCGCGGCCATTGCGCAACCGGTTCGTGCATTTGGACCTTGAACCGGATCTCGACGACTGGTGCAGGTGGGCGCTCAAGGCTCAGGTCCGTCCTGAGATTATCGCCTTCCTGCGCTTCAAGCCGGACCTTCTGCACACGGCGGACGCGACCTCGGACGCTAACGCGTGGCCCACTCCGCGTTCCTGGGACATGGCCTCACAGGTGCTTTGCGGTATCGCCCGTCGCCAGAAGACGCAGTTTCTCTCGGGGGCCAGCGAGTTTGAGGCGCAGCTCCTGGATGGAACGGTGGGGCCAGCAGCGGCTTCGGAACTTGTCGCTTTCATTCGGCTGTTTCGCCAGTTGCCTTCGATCGACGAAATTCTTCTGAACCCCACGACGGCGCCGCTTCCCACGGAGCCTTCCGCGCAAATCGCCATCGCTACCGCCCTGGGCAGCGTCTTGAGCGACACCTCGGTAGGGAGAGGAATCGCGTATCTCGACCGGATGCCAACAGAGATGCGGGTGATGGCCATGCGCGATGCGGCGGCGCGGGACACCGCCATAACCCACACTCCGGAGTTCGTTCGCTTCGGAGTGGAATACCGGGAGGTCATTCAATGATTACGGAACGGGCAATGCTCGCCGCCGTCCACATCAGCATCTGGACGGCCATCAAACACGACCGCAAGGTCAGCCGCGATGTCGCCGATCAACATGGGGCCCACCAGGGCGCGGGCCGCTATAACAAGCAGCTTCTGCGCGGAGCGGACAAACTGGATGAGTTACGCACGCTGGCCGGGCAGATCCGGCAGCACTTCTACAAGATCACGCTGCCGTGGTCGGACGAGGGGTTCCGGCTTCTGCCATCCAACTTCTACTTCGATCTCATGGAACGCATGCGCGAGTTCGAGGCCGGTTTTGAACAGGGAGTGGAGAGTTTTCTCCGCGTCTATCCCCAGTACATTGAGCAGGTGAGGCCGGAACTGAACGGGCTTTTCCGCGAGGAGGACTACCCGGCTGTGGAAAAGCTGAGGAAGAAATTTGGCGTCAAGCTCGAGGTGCTGCCCATCCCGTCTGGCGCGGACTTCCGTGTCCAGATGTCGGCCGAGGAGCAGGCGCGGGTCTCGCGCGAGATCGATGCCAACGTCCGCGAATCGTTGATGCGCGGAACAGAAGACCTCTGGAAGCGGCTGCGCGAGGTGGTCGCCCACATGGCCGACCGGCTGAACGAACCGGAGTCGCGCTTCCACGGCTCGCTGGTCACCAATGTCCTGGATCTGGTGGAGATCCTGCCGCGGCTCAACGTCGATGACGACGCGGACCTCAACCGCTTTGCGGAGCAAGTCAAAGAGCGGCTGTGCAACTACTCGGCTCAGGACCTCAAGAAGCACGGCCTGCTACGTGTCACCACAGCGGCCGACGCGGCCAACATCGTCGCAGAAATGGATGGCCTGTTGCGCGGCCGCCAGGCGGCAGAACCCGCTGAAGGGCCGAGCGCCGATGACATCTTCAGCCGCATGTCCGCGTACATGGAGGCGCCCCCGGCCGCATAACCCCGAGGAACCGTGATGCGAGAGGAACGGCAGCTGGGTTAGCGTAGAGCGCCGGACTCCGATCGGTCGCATAGCACCGCGGGACACCAAGCTCGATAGAATGAGGAAAGGCAGCTCCTACAAGACGGTTCCATTTGCGCCGGCCTCTCCCTTGAATGCTGCTGCATCGGTTTCGACGAGCTAGGCCCAATGCCGTTCCTGCTGAGCAATGCTTCCGACGAGTTGAAGGCCTCGGTCCAGGCCATCGAGGATCGAGCCGACGAATGCTACAAGCTCTTGCGCCTGCTGAAAAGACCGGCCAACGAAGCGAGGTGGGCTTTGCTGACCGCCATGGCTCTTCAACTGGAGATGATTCAGGAGCAGTCCGGGGCCAACAGTCCACGCCACAAGATCAGGATGGTCACTCTGGATCGTTATACGTGCGGGTTCAAATTCATCGCTGAACATGGCAAGCCGCCATCCCGTCTTGCCGAGAAATTCACCTGGCACGGATCGCTTGTCGAGGACGCCAATCATGCCCTCCATGTGACGGACTTGTACACCCACTTTCTGAACGTATTTCCGATGTGGCACAAAGGGCACGAAGAAGTAGACCTGCAGCCGGATGGGCGGATCCGGTTCTACATTCCACGGGATTCTCCAAGGCAACGACAAGTCATCGCTTTTCAGCAGGGCTATCGGCCCAGAGGAAGTGAAATCACGTTCCCGTACACGGGGCCTCTCAAGCCCGAGTCTCCGGAAGCCATGCGGCTGCTCGCCGAGCTTTACCAGAAAGCGCGGCTTGACGGGAGCGCCAAGAAGTTCTCTTACGAGCCTTCGCGGGAACTCATTGAGGCATTGCGGCCGAAGTACCAGGACCGCCTCGACGAAAACTTCAGGCACCCCGACACGTTCCAGCTCAAGGGATACACGCTGGGCGAATTCAAGTCGTTTTACATCGCGCTGCTTATCCTGTGCTCGATTCACGAATATATCTGCTATCCGTTCAACAAATCGGGGCAGCCGATCCCCGTTTCCTCCCTGGTGATGGTGAAGACCCGTCCAGCGTGGGCAGCGAAGTTGAGCGAGATCTCGGGTCTGCCGAAGGACCTTTGCGCAACTATCATTGAAGACCTCATACTCGATCCGGTGGCCCAACCTGGCGCCAGCTTGTGCATTCACCCGTTCGTGCCGCTGGATGGATTTACCCTCGCGATAGCTCCGCAGTTTCCTCTCGCGAGTGCCGTCGACGACAACGTCCTTCGGTCCTACTCGTATCTGTATCCCGCGCTCTTCTCCGCTCAGAATACGGAGAAGGAAGCGGTTATGAGAGAGAGAATCAGGGAGGCGTCTCCTCAATTCCGGGTGGAGCACTCGATTGAGCTGCCCGACAAGACAACGGAAATCGATGCGTTGCTGTCGGACGAGGCCTCGTCCACGGTAGTTCTTGCGGAGCTGAAATGGATTCGCAAGCCTAACAGGACGCTCGAGCGGATTGCGCGCGACAAGGACGTGGAGAAAGGACTGAGCCAGCTCCGACTGATCCAAGCGTACGCGCGGAAACATCCCGACTTTCTGATGGAACGCGGGAAGCTTCCACGCAGTCTCAAGGACTACGCAAATGTTCATTACCTGCTCGTGGTCTGGGATCATTGGTTCTGGATCGAGCCGCAGGATGGAATCGCCATTGTCCATTTCGACGCTCTGATTCCGGAACTCAAGAAGAGCACAAACCTTCAGAGCCTGGTCACCGATCTGATGTGCTACGACTGGCTGCCAGTCGAGGGGCAGGACTTCCGTGTCCAGTATGCGGCTGCGGCCGTCAACGGCGCCGTCCTTGAATCGTCGCTCTTCAGCCCCGCAAATGGGGACCAGACGATTCTCTGAGGTCTTTCCGAACGACGCAATCGGGCAGGGCCTTTGGTAGTCGCTGAAAGCCTGCTGTTGCGCATCCACCGCAAATCAGTCCTGACTGTTGTTTCCGCGCGAGCCCCTGGCTCGACGAAGGCCGAGTTATGCTGCAAATCCTGACTGCAAATCCAACCGCTCTACGTATCCAGAAGGCGCGAACCGCATTGCTTCTGGATCATCCCTTTTTCGGCTCGCTTCTGTTCCGCCTGAAGGGGCGGGAGAGCCGGTCCGTCAAAACAATGGCTACGGACGGAGTGTCGCTCTACTACAACCCCGAGTTCGTTGACACGCTCAATGCGGCGACGCTGGCCGGAACCTTGGCTCACGAGGTCATGCACCCGGCGCTCCACCATCACGTGCGGCGTTCCGGGCGTGATCCGAAACGGTGGAACGAGGCTTGCGACTACGCCATCAATCCCTTGCTCGTCGACGCTGGGCTCAGTCTGCCCGAGGGCGTCCTTCTCGATAACAATTTCCGGGGGATGAGCGCAGAACAGATATACAACCTCCTTGAATCGGAATCGGAATCGGAAACAGATCAAGACTCCGGCAAAGCGGGTGGAGAAGACGAGCCCGAAGGAGAGGAATCGAAAGACGAGACGTCCCCTGGCGGGAATTCAAACGAACCTTCCGCTCCCGTTACCGAAGGCGGAATCGGCCAGGTCCTCGATGCGCCACCGCCGGACGAGGAAACCCCAACAATTGAAGAACAGGCGAGGGAGTGGGACGTGGTGGTCAACCAGGCCACGACGGTTGCCCGGCAGGCGGGCAAGGTTCCGGCCGGTCTCCACCGGACACTGGAAGGGGCGGCCGAGGCTGCAGTTAATTGGCGAGAGCTGCTGCGCCGGCTCTGGTCGGATACGATACCGGCTGACTATAGCTGGATGCGCCCTAACCGTCGCCATGTCTGGGCGGGTCTCTACTTGCCAGGAGTGATACGCGAGGGCGTTGGGGAGATCGCGATCGCCGTCGATTGTTCCGGTTCTGTGAATGCCCGGCAACTGAGGCTCTTCGAGGCCGAGGTGCGTTCGATTCTCGAAGGCCAGCGGCCTCAGCGTGTGCATGTCTTGTACTTTGACGCGACGGTCCACAGCGTTGAGACGTACGAATCCGGCCAACCGGTCCACCTTAACCCGGTGGGAGGCGGAGGAACCGAATTTGGCCCATGCTTTGATTGGCTCGATGACCACGGGATTCTGCCGCAGACCCTCGTCTTTCTGACAGATTTGTATGGCTCGTTCCCGCCGTCGGCTCCCGCCTATCCCGTCCTCTGGGCTTCGACCGGAAGCCAGAAGGCCCCCTTCGGCGCGGTCATTCCGATGCGGGCTGCCTAGTCCCAAGGGCCCAGAGCTTGCCCCGCGTCCCAGTGGCAAACGCAAATCTCGATCTCACCCCAGTCTTTTGATGAACGTCCCAAAAGGTTTTCGGGAAGGAGGCTCTCTGTGGATCAGACTTATCGCATTTTCACGGACGGCTCCGCGATTGGCAATCCGGGCCCAGGCGGATGGGGCGTCGTCGTAATCCAGGGAAGAGAACGATGGGAGATGTCGGGCGCCCGTCCCTGGACGACGATCTCTGAGATGGAGCTTCTCGCAGCAGTCCAGGCGCTTCGGTCTTTGCCAGGTCGGGCGCGGATCGAGCTGCACTCGGATTCGGAATACCTGATCTATGGAATGCGCGCCTACGTCTTTCATTGGCAACGTCACGATTGGCGGAATCGTCGCGGGAGCGAGTTGCAACACCGCGAACTGTGGGCGGAGCTGATCAAGTTGAATACACGGCTTTCTATCCGCTGGAAGTGGATCAAGGGTCACAATGGGCATCCGGTGCAGAACCGCGCTGACACGCTGGCGTATCAGGCCGCTCGCGCTCTCTGGGTGCGAGAGAAGGCGGCAGCCTAACGTCGGCAGACAGCACGGATTGCTCTTAAAGGGAGAGATAACGATGGCCTCGATTGCAGAAGCGAACTCGTTGTTTGAGATCGATATGGAACTCGATGGACTGCTGGAAGAGATTGAGGAGCAGGTCGAGTCGCAAGGACAGGCCTCGGAAGAC
This sequence comes from Acidobacteriaceae bacterium, assembly GCA_036510715.1. GTDB lineage: Bacteria > Acidobacteriota > Terriglobia > Terriglobales > Acidobacteriaceae > Granulicella. The sequence continues at coordinate 811 of DATCDL010000379.1, read as the reverse complement.
TTGGTATCCCGGTTCCAGCAATTCTGCGATGCGCACGGCGAGAAGGTTGACCGGATCGGCCGCTTCCTACGAATGATGGAGGCCCGTGAAGAGTTCTGCCGCAGCGAATCAGCGCGTCTGGCCGACCGGGCCCGCGCGGTAGCCGGAAGGGTAGAGCGTACCAAGAACATGGTGCTTTACTACCTGTTGAGCCGGGACCTCAAGAAGATTGAAGGCTACCAGTTCACGCTGCGTGCGCAGAAGAACAGCCAGGACTCAGTGCGGATCACCGACGAGGGGGCGCTGCCGAAGTCATACTGCAAGATTGACGCTCGGATCGACGGAGTTCTTTGGGAGACAGTTCTCTCACTTCTCCCAGACGAGCTTTCGAGATCCTTGGAGTCGTCGGTTCAGGAGACGCGACCGAATGCTGACACGATCAAAGCAGCTGCGATGCGTAATGAACATGTCCCAGGGGCAGAAGTGCGCCGCGGCTCCCATCTGAGAGTGGCCTAACAAGAGCTTGGGGTTGTCGCATCTTCGCCGCGGCTTGGCGTCCCTGAATTCCCGTCAATAACACGCCTCTCAATTCCCAATAGAACCTGATCTCCACGGCATCGTGTATGCCGCTTGTTGGCCGGATGCAGGCCCATGCCCGAGAAACGTTTTTTCCCGGGCACTGGCATTCACTGGACACTTGCCGACATGAACGAAGCCGCTGCGGCGGCGGACGCTTCCGCGTGCGGCTGAACCAGCTTTTGTGGCCGCCGGGGTAGTTTGGTTCGCAGAGAAGGAGGATTCTCTGTGAACCAACTACGTCAGCTCATGCTTG
>DATCDL010000378.1:0-3952 GCA_036510715.1 Acidobacteriaceae bacterium | reverse complement strand
ACCGCAACGACGCGCGAGACAGTGACAAGAACTCTTGGGCGCTTTCGCAAGGACAAGATCATCTCCACCCGTGGCGTGATGCTGACCATTCTCCAACCCAGGGCGCTCGAAAGGCTCTGTGCCTGCTGACACTATGTAACGGCTACGCGGCAGATCATGCATCGAAACCACTAGCTGAAAAGAAACTCCTTGGTACGAAGGTCTTTGACTAGATCGCGCAACTTGGCGGCCTTTTCAAACTCAAACTTCTTCGCCGCTTCTCGCATATCGCTTTCGAGGTTGGCAATGTGTTGATCGAGGTCGGCCTGGGTGTCGAACTCGGGCATCGTTGCATCTTCTTCGGTGAGATCCGCATAGTCGGCCTTGAGCACTGTCGCTAGAGAGTCGTCTATGCCGCGTATGATGGTCCGCGGTGTAATGCCGTGCTCTTCGTTGTAGGCCACCTGTTTCTCGCGGCGGCGATCGGTTTCATCAATGGCTCGGCGCATGGAATCGGTCATCTTGTCGCCGTAGAGAATCGCACGTCCTTCCAGATGGCGGGCAGCACGGCCAATCGTCTGGATCAATGAACCCTGTGAACGCAGGAAGCCCTCCTTGTCCGCATCAAGAATCGCGACAAGGGATACCTCAGGAAGATCCAGCCCTTCGCGCAGCAGGTTGATGCCTATGAGCACGTCATACTCGCCTTTGCGCAAGGCACGCAGGAGCCGGATGCGCTCCAGTGTCTCAATCTCTGAGTGCATATAGCGGCAGCGGACACCAACCTCGGTGTAATAGTTGGCTAGATCTTCGGCCATGCGCTTCGTGAGTGTGGTGACCAAGACCCGCTGATTCTTGGCTGCTCGGTCGCGTATTTCTGCTAGAAGATCGTCGATCTGACCCTTGACAGGCCGGATTTCAACTTGCGGATCGACGAGACCGGTGGGGCGAATAATCTGTTCGACGACAACTCCTGCAGATTTGGTGAGTTCAAAGGGCCCGGGCGTGGCAGAGACATAAATGGTCTGCCCGACGCGTGTCTCGAACTCCTCAAACCGCAGGGGACGGTTGTCCATCGCCGACGGTAAGCGGAAGCCATAGTCGACTAGGTTCTGTTTACGCGAGCGGTCACCGTGCCACATGCCATGCAACTGCGGCACCGTGACGTGCGACTCGTCAATAAACACGAGGAAATCACGCGGAAAATAGTCGAGGAGGGTAGGCGGAGGCTCGCCAGGGAGGCGCCCGGAAAAGTGGCGCGAGTAATTCTCGATGCCGTGACAGAATCCAATTGACTTGATCATTTCAAGATCGAACCGGGTACGCTGGTGAATCCTCTGCGACTCGACAAGACGGCCTTCGTTCTCGAGTTGTGCTTCCCAGTCCGTCAGTTCCGCAAGAATATTATTGACGGCTGCATTTTTTCGCTCGGGCAGAACTACATAGTGCGACTTCGGGTAGATGGGTAGTCGTGAGTACTTCTGCTTGACGGTCCCGAACAGTGGATCGATCTGCATGAGCGAGTCGATTTCATCTCCGAATAGCTCAATGCGGAAGGCGTTCTCGTCATACGTTGGATAGACCTCGATCACATCTCCACGCACTCTAAACGTTCCACGGCGAAAGTCGACGTCGTTACGCTCGTAAAGGATCTCAACGAGGCGACGAGTGATATCTTCGCGCTTGATCTTCTGGCCTTTTTCGAGCAGCAATAGCATGCCATAGTAGGCCTCAGGGGAACCGAGTCCATAGATACAGGAGACCGAGCTGACGATAATGGCGTCCCGACGCTCGAAGAGACTTCGCGTCGCAGAGAGACGAAGCTTATCCAGCTCGTCATTAATGGTCGACTCTTTCTCGATGTACAAGTCGCCTGCGGGGATGTAGGCCTCGGGCTGATAGTAGTCGTAGTAGGAGACGAAATACTCGACGGCGTTGTTGGGGAAGAATTGCTTGAATTCTTGATACAGTTGCGCGGCTAGGGTCTTATTGTGTGCCAGGATCAGTGCTGGCCGGTTCAGTTCTTGTATCACCTTAGCCATCGTGAAGGTCTTGCCGGAGCCGGTGACGCCAAGCAATACCTGATCTTTATCGCCTGCGTGGATGCCCGAGACCAGTTCGGCGATCGCGCGCGGCTGGTCACCCTGGGGTGTGTATTCAGAGACGAGCTGGAAGTCCATCCTTGTAGGATAAGGCAAAGGGAGCGTGAAGATGCCTGAGGGAGAGATCGAGCTGTGGTTGGTGCGACATGGCGAAACCGAGTGGAGCCTGGATGGCCGGCACACAAGCTGGACAGATATTCCCCTGACCGAGCACGGACGACAACGTGCATTGGAGTTGCGTGATTATTTGGCAGGCAAGAAGTTTTCAGCCGTGTTCGTGAGCCCGAGGCAGAGAGCGCGCGCAACCTGCGAGATCGCTGGATATGGCAAGGTAGCGGTCATCGACGATGACCTGCAAGAGTGGAACTACGGGGAAAGCGAGGGTAAGACTACCCCGCAAATGCGCGAGATCCACGGGCCAAATTGGAGTGTCTGGACCGATCCGCTTATCGGGGGTGAATCGGTGGAACACGTGGGTGAAAGGGCAGATGCGATGATCGCCAGGTCGCTAGCTGCCGCACCTTCCGGCGGCGCTGTAGCACTTTTCGCTCATGCCCATATTCTGCGTATTCTTGCGGCACGGTGGATTGGATTGCCCGCGGTCGGAGGCAGACTTTTCGGTTTGAGCACCGGCAGTATTAGCGTTCTGGGCTTTGAACGCGAAACGCGAGTTATATCAAAGTGGAACCGCAGTTTCGAAGACGAATAGCGTATCGATGCACATTTCGTCTGGCTGCGGCTACACTCATCCACAGCACTGGACACCATGTCAGGCGGCAAGATCCGTATCGCAAACGCTGTATCCGAATGGAGACGAGTGAAGCACGAAAAGCATTCCTGTCCAATTCTTCATCCTGGGGAGCGCAGAGCGGAGCGAAGTTCCCACTGCGCTCTCGCAGTGATGGCAAAGGCTCCACGCGCGGGCAAAGTCAAGACGCGGCTCTCGCCGCCCCTTACGCTCGAAGAATCAGCAGCCCTCAATATCTGTTTCCTCCGTGACACGACGCGCAATATCGCCGAAGTAGCTGCGCGATCCTCTGCTGCCGGCCTGATCTGCTATACCCCGGTGGGCGATGAAATGGCGTTTGATGGATTGCTGCCAGATGGGTTTTCACTCGTGCCGCAGCGAGGAGACACCTTTGGAGAGCGCCTGCTGGCTGCCGTGGAGGATATTCTTGCATGCGGTTATGGTGCAGTTTGCCTCATCGATTCGGACTCCCCCACACTGCCTGCACGTTCGCTTGAGCTTGCGGTCGATGCACTTAGCCGACCCGGCGACCGCGTCGTTCTCGGTGGTTCGGACGACGGTGGCTACTACCTGATTGGCATGAAACATCCCCATGCGCTGCCTTTTGAGCGCATTAGCTGGAGTACGGGCAGTGTCTATGCGGAGACCGTGGAACGCATTCACGAAGCTCAGCTTGAACTGGTCGAACTGCCGAAGTGGTACGACGTCGACGATGCAGCAACACTCGCCATTCTGGAGGTTGAACTGCTTGATGGACAGCGACCTGCCTTCTCCCATATCGATGGGTATAGCGCGGAAAATACGAGAGACTATCTTGCGGCACGGAAGCATGCATTGGCAGCCAATTCGAATCGCTCGAAGGACTTCGTAAAGGAAGGCCAACGATGAAAATGAGTCCTTCCTTGCTCTCGTTGCGTGACGGACGCCCTTGGATGACGAACGTGGCGTTGTGTCTGTTCGGCGTTGGTCTTCTGGTGCTCACGCGTCAGTTCGTGACTCAACTTCACCATTTCACCATCGGGTTCTCCGGTTGTTCGGGCTGGTCGGCGATTCTGTATATGGCATCCATCATCGTCGTACTGACTCAACCATGCGATCGCGCGACCTTCTGGATCGTCATCGG
>DATCDL010000377.1:0-14908 GCA_036510715.1 Acidobacteriaceae bacterium | reverse complement strand
GCAACGTAGAACTTACGGCAGCAGCCTACAACGATGGTGCAACCCAGAGCCTCGAGGCCTCAACCGTGTGCGATAACGGAGCCTGCCGGCAATACTCCGAGACCACCCAGCACGTGACCCTGATCTATGCCCGGCCGCATCGCGGCGTCCCGTTGCAATCCGATACGACGCGCCCAGTACCCGTGCTCTTCAAGGTGGAGAGCCTGGACACGATGACCCCGGTAAGCACGATCGAGCCGCAGTTGGCGGCGACCCTGACCGAGTTTTTGAGCGGTGCCAACCTCCCCGCACTCGCGTCGCCCTTCAGCAAGAGGTAGTGGAGAAGTTAATAGCAAGTTCGCTGCCGGCCGCCGATTATGGGGGCCGGTCGCCGATTAACGGCAAAAGCTGAACTTCGCCAGCCATCCGGTTCGCATCGGTTGCCGATGGTCGCCTATAATCAAAGCTCTCCCTTCGTGTACCGCAGGGCTGGAATTTATATAACAATCCAACAAGCTTTGACAGATTCAAAGAGCAGTGAGGGTGTGGTTATCTTTACCGGAATCCGAGTGAGCGTAAGCTCCCTGAAGTGTACGAACCAGCCTGTGAGCAAACGCTCGAGCCATTTTGGCATCCTTGGCCGCGGCCAAAACCGCGCCACGCATTCGAGCCTCTCGAGGTTGGCGATCGTGGCTTTGCTGGCAACTGTCCCGACCCTGGTCTCAAGGGCTGGCGCGCAGGTCCAGGCCACGCCCCAGTTCTCGGCCGCATCCGCGCCGCAGATCCTTTGCCAGACGCAGGTGATCGGCAACCGCCGCATTCCTAAGGAATCGATCCTGGCACGCCTGTTCAGCCGTCCCGGTGATCCGTATGATCCGGCAGTGGTGGAACGCGACTTCAACTCCCTTTGGAATACCGGCTACTTCGACGATGTCCGCATCGAAAAAGTCCAGGGCAAAGGCTGTCTCCAGTTGCTCGTCTATGTACGAGAGAAACCCACCATCAGCGAGATCAATTACAAGGGCCTCAATTCGATCACGGTCTCGGATGTACTCGAGCGACTGAAGAAGGAAAAGGTTGGCCTGACGGTCGAGAGCCAGTATGACGCGACGCGCATCAAGCGTGAAGAAGTCGTCCTGCGTGAGATGCTCGGCGAGCACGGCCACCAGTTTGCCACCATCAAGACCGAGGTCAAAACGATTCCTCCGGCGCGTGTCGCCCTGACCTTCATCGTCAAAGAAGGGCCGACCGTGAAGGTGGGCAAGATCGCCTTCACAGGCAACCACGCGTTGAATCACCGCCAACTCGTGGCCGCCATGAGGAACCTCAGACCCATCGGTATTCCTCACTCCATCATCTTCGAAAACATCTTCCCCAGAACCTTCGATGCCAGCAAGCTGGATGAGGACGCGGAGCGAGTTCGCCAGGCCTATCGCGATAAGGGCTACTTCAAGGCGATCACCGGCGAGCCGCAGACCAACGTCCGCAACGCCGGCGGCATCAACCCCTTTACCCTCCATCCCTCGACCGGCAAACGCGTCGATATCGTCATCCCCGTCGAAGAGGGTGAGCGCTATCGTCTCGGTGCCATCACGTTTACAGGCAACAAGGCCTATAGCAACTCGAAGGCTCTTCGCGCCCAGTTTCCTATTAAGGACGGCGACTATTTCAACGCGACCCTCTTCGGCAAAGGCCTGAAGAACCTGCAGAAAGCCTACGGCGAAGGCGGCTACATCAACATGGTGCCGAGTCCGATCCCGCGGACAGATGAGGCCAAGAAGCTGGTGTATCTCGACATCGATATCGATGAGGGCAAGCAGTTCTATGTCTCACGTATCGAGTTCACCGGCAACACCCTGACCCGCGACCGGGTCATCCGTCGCGAGCTGCTGGTCGAAGAGGGCCAGGTCTACAACAGCCGTCTCGTCGATCTGTCGCTACTGCGCTTGAACCAGCTCAACTACTTTGACGTGCTGAAAAGCGATCAGGACGTGGAGACGCGCCAGAACGCGGACACAGGCACGGTCGATCTCCTGATCAAGCTACACGAAAAGGGCAAGAACTCCATCGGCATCAATGGCGGTGTGAGCGGCTTGTCGGGTTCATTCCTCGGCTTGAACTACGAGACCAACAACTTCCTCGGCCTCGGTGAAACGCTGAGCGTGAACGCCAACATCGGCGATCTCTCACGCAACCTTAGCTTCGGATTCAATGAGCCGTATCTGCGCAACAAGCCTGTATCCCTCGGCATCCAGGTCTACACGCGCAAGACGGACTTCAATCCAGCCAAGAGCTACGCCGTCACCAGCGGTCAGAGCACCAACCTGACCAATGCGGAGCAGTCCCTCCTGAACAACTACAACCAGTCCAGTTCGGGCGTGACGATCTCCACCAGCGAAGCGCTGCGCAAGCTCTTCCGTCGCACGGGCGTGGCACGTATCGGGTTGTCCTATTCCCTCTCCCGGTCCGGCGTCACGACGTTCAACCAGAACACGCTGAGCGTCTTCCAGACGCTGGCATTCCGGTCCGGCATTGCTGGCGCAAACCAACTCAATGGCATCATTACATCGACTCTAACGCCGAGTTTCAGCTTCTCGACGCTCGATCGCGCCATCGGGCCACACTCCGGCAAGGATCTCAGCATTGCGTTCCAGCTTGCTGGCGTGGGAGGCAACACCAAGTTCTACTCACCCGTGGCCACGTGGCGTCAGTTCTTCCCGATGAAGGGCCTGAAGATCAATCGCGAAGGGCACAACGTACTCGGCTACCGGATCCAGCTAGCGAATATCGCGGGTTACGGTGGCCAGGTTGCACCCCCGTTCTCACGCCTCTACAGCGGTGGCGAGAACGATCTCCGTGGCTTCGACATTCGTTCGAACTCTCCATACACGTTCCTTCCCACCAAGGTCATGTTCAACCTGACTAACCCGGACGGCACGACGGTCCCACGCGATCCCAGCAACCCAACGCTGGGCAGCGTACAGATTCCCCTGCCCGTCTATCGTCTCGCGCCCATCGGTGGCGACACCTCCATTACGTCCAACCTGGAATATCGCTTCCCGATCATGAACCAGGTAACGTTTGCGTTCTACACCGACTTTGGCCTGACGTTCAACGCCGAGCCGACCCAGTTGCGGCAGAGCCCCGAGGGCATTTCAACGCTCAACAGCCCGCTCTATGGCTGCCCGCAGGTGGTCAATGGAAACTGCGTTGGAGGATACCAGTTGCCGCCATTCTCGATCTATCTAAAGAATGTGCCGGGCACCAACTTTGTACCGCGTATGTCGAATGGCGCGTATCTGCAGGTCACCCTGCCGATCATCAATGCGCCCTTCATCATCTACTACGCTTACAACCCACTGCGCCTCTACCGCGATATACCGCAGCAGTTGATTGCACCGAGCGGAGCAAGTTGTTCCGCTACGTCTATCTCCTGCTTCAAGGACTTCTTTCCGTTCGCTACCTCTCCGGCAGCAGCGGCCTACAGCTACCAGCAGGCGTTGCAGTATTACGGAGCGGATTACATCCTGCGCGAACCGCGCAAGACGTTCCGCCTGACGATAAGCACCTCCTTCTAGCGACAAGCCAGCAACAGCAACAAAAAATCGTGTGTGAGCGAATACAATTCTCGCTCACACACGATTTTTTTCGCAGAACACGCTAGAAAGAAGAGGACCCCTCGCCAGATCCGGGAGCCATGTGGTTCAGAATCTGCTGCGCGAAGATCACGTGGATGTGGACGCGCTTGGCGAAATCGGGAAGGAATTCGGCTAGCAGCGGACCGATCGGGTCCGTAGCGTATCCGGCGAGGATGCGTCTCGTGGTGGACACCACGTTGGTGCCAACATTCGGGACATATAGATTCGAAATCTCCGCACTCAACGGGTAATTAATTAGCGTGGCATAGTTGGGCATGAGCGAGCCATCATCATGTTGCGAGACCAGGGTGTGAATCAGCGCATGCTTGATCCGGCGTGAGACGGAGGCCCCTGGCATGCGGTGGTAGCGGGGGTCTTCATGGGTCAGGCTGGGGATGACGAACGTCCCGGTGAACTCGCTCTGTATATCCTCTCCCAGGCTGTATCCGCTTTCTCTGCCCCAGCCAGCAAAGCCAGGGCCATAAACAGTGTGAGCATCCGCAGCAATGGACACAGCCGAAAAAAAGCCAATCGTCATCAGATTGAACGGGTCGGTGACATCGCGCGTAGCGAGAATCCCCTTCTGCTTGACCGAAAGAGGCGGAACGTGGCCCGTGTCGACGATAAACTGCAGTGGATCCGCACAGGAAGGCTGCGTCAACGGCATGAAGATGATGGGGACGCGACCTTTTTTCGCCTTCTTTGGACAAGGCGGCAGCGATGCAGCAGGCGTGGCAATCTGCGTAGGAGCAGGCTTAGCAGTCTGCGGCTCGGTCCGGTCTGCACTCTGCCACTCGATCGTCGGCGCCGACGCCGCCTCAGAATCACTCGCCGCGAATAGCAGCGCGCTCGGCGCATCCGGCAAAGAGCCGGAGCGGGACTGAGCCTGCATCCGAGCCACAAGCACTACAGACAACGACGTTGCGGCCAACACCTGCAACACGCCGTGCAACGACGCCATGCGCAATACATTGCCTTTGCGTTGCTGTTTCAGATCGCGCACGCCGAAGCTCATCTCCACATTCCGCTGAAGGATTCGCTTGATCTTACGTTACCCCGACACGGTTTGTGTCTCTGCTGCATTTAACTACAATCATCCGGATAGCGCTGTAGTGTCAGCCACGCTACTTCTGCCGTACCAGGTGCAACTTCTCCAGCACATCAGATTCGAATTCTCTGAGCACGAAGTCCAGTGCTTCGCCTCCAACTGATCCCCCGAACGTCGCAATTGAATCGTGAAAATTCCGATTGCTCTGCGGATAATAGGTCGACGTTAGCGCTGTGGCAGCAGCATAGCCCAGCAGCATGGCACCGTTGATGCTTCTGTGACCGCTGTCCGTACGCGTGAGCAACACCCGCGTGCCAGCATACACAGTGCGATGGATGAATCCATACTGTCGGCCTTCGACGTAATACCGCGGATCTTCGTGTAGCAACGGAGCGAAAATGGTATCGACAAAGATTCCCTGCGTGGTTCCATCGAGGGCGGCCGCACCCAGTTGCTCACCGAAAGCACCCCGGTCGGTCCCGTAGTTCGGCTGTCCGTTAAGAACATGACTATACCCTGCCGAGGCAAAGAACCCCAGAAACGCATACGGAGTATAAAGATCGCGGATACCGATCCCAACCTTATCGCGGGGCGTAATCGGCTGTGCTGTCATGCCAGCCGGGATGTACTTGGTATAGATCGGCGCAACCGGCTGCCCGCTGGTCTCTTCGCCCGGGGACGCGCCAACAGAAGACGAGTACCCAAGACCATCTCCCAGCCCTGCATCCGGCGCGACCGGCAGGGTGAAGTCTACTTCTTTCGCTGGGGCCACATTTGATCCATCCGCTAGCGGCGGTGCGACTACGGCACCCGGCACATTCAACTGCGCAAGGGCACGTGTTGACGGCAAACAGGTAAGGAACGCTACCAGGATCAGTGCGGCTGTGCATCCGCGGCGCATACTCGTCTTCGTCCCGGTCGTTCTGCTTAGAAGAAATCGCTGAGCTATCATATCCCTCACTATCGCGGTGCAATGCTCACCCGATACGCACGCAACAGCGGCCTCAACGGCTAAGATGTATCCTCCTTCGGACGCAGTTCCTACCGGGATGGTTGTTCCTTTTCCCTCTTTACATGGCCCGAGACGGCAAAACTGCTAGCAGAAACAAACCTTCCGCAACACGAAAGCAGCTCCGGAATGCATCTAGGAACGAGTTACCAGCTAGGCACGGCGAGGGTATTCCAACGTTGACGCAGGTCCAGCGGCCCCTAATGATGGAGGCTGGATCTTCGGCGAAAGGGACCTGCTCATGCAACGTACTGCGCGCAACGGAACAGACAGTGGGACCAGCGCGAGCCAGCGTCGCATCCGTCTCCATGCCCGCGCTCGCAAGATTGCGGTGCTGATGCTGGCAGCGGGCCTGACGCTGCTCTCCACCGGATGCCGCCACAAGAGGCAGCAGGCGTATGCTCCACCACCTCCGCCATTGCGCAGCTCTTCATCGCATCGAGGCAGCGAATCCAGTCAGAACCGCGCAACGATTGAGAGAGCGCCACGCGGGCCTGTCGCTGAGCCCTCAGGAAAACCGATCCTTGTCGAAACCGGGATCGCGAGTTGGTATGGGCCCAGTGGCCATCGCACCGCGGACGGTTCTGCCTACGATGGCACCGGCATGACGGCCGCCCACAAGACCCTTCCTCTGGGCACAATCGCACGCGTCACCAACCTCGTCAACGGCGAGTCCGTCATGGTGCGTATCACGGATCGCGGACCGTTTGCTCATGGCCGCATACTCGATCTTTCCGAGAGCGCCGCCAAGCAGATTGACCTCTATCGCATGGGTGTAGCCAAGGTAAAGATCGAGGCCTATGGCAGCACCACAGCAGGCAACGCATCGGTGAGTTCCGCGGGCAAGTGGTGCGTGCAAACCGGAGCCTTCAAAAGTCAGCGGGACGCGATGGACCTGAAAGATGCGCTCGTCAAGCGATACGTTGGTTCGCGCGTCACCGAGTTTGCCGGAGCCACCGGCTACTGGGTGCGAATCGACCCGGCGCGGCATGATCATGCGGACGCTGCGGCGATCATGGAATGGATCGGCAACCCTGACCCGCAGGCAGTGCCGTATATCGTACGCATCGATTAGATCGTGCTCTGCGCCCAAAGCGCAGCCAGTTACTTCGATGCCGTCGCCGGCGGAGGGTAGTACGGCAGCTTCTGCTGCGCCTCGTTCGCTCGCTTCACAGTGATGTCCGCGAACAGCAACTCTGGGGCGATGGTCGTCTCTGGCACCGGGCCAATCCTCTGAGAGATATAGGGTCTGCCGCCGGCAGCGACAATGCCGCTGCGGATGGCGCGCTGATCCAACTCATCGAAGATGGCACCACGTACCAGTGTGCGTTTACCCTCCGGAGAGACGCGGTAAAGCAGACGCGGCGATAGCTCACCAGTCAGCGTCTCCACCTCATACACATCACGTCCCTGCTCTTTCGCATAGGCCAAGAGCTTCGCGCGCAACGCCTCGGCTGAGAGACCTTCGCTGGATTTTACGATGATGACCCCGGCGTGCGAATGCGCTGCCTGCCCAAGCGCGGCACGTCCGTGGCCGTTCGAATCCGGAAAGTCCTTCACCGGCTCGCGGCCAATCAGGTAGTTGATCAGCTTTCCGTGATCGACGACATCCACCGCCGCAACAGGTACGCCCTCATCGTCCACCTTATACGCGCCGAGCAGCACCTTTCCTTCAAAGCTGCGCAGCGTCGGATCATCCACGACCGAAAGAAACGGCGGCAACACCGGTGTCTTGAAGCTCGATTGATACACGCCCTGCGTGCGTGCGGCAGTCCCTAAATCGGGGCGATCAGCCTCGACGTTCGGCACGAAAAGCCGATTGAAAACATCGGCCGCAGCGTCGCCGGAGAAGAGCACCGGGCCGTGGTAGTCTTCCGAGCCGACGATGGGAGCGTTGCGCAATTCATTGAAGCTGACCAGGTCTTCGATCGTTCGCTTCTTCAGCGCAGCCGCACTCTCCAGGCCCGCTACCGTCACTGCAGTCGAGCCATTGCTGCGCCCTAATTCCATCCCATCGGCAGCCTGCCCGCCCACACTGACCGAGTCCGTGTAGCCCGTATATCCGTGGCGCAATACCGTGCCATCCGTGTTCACGGTGTAGCGATTGACGGCGATTGCACTGAAGCTCGCGGAGCTGTACTGGACTGCATCCGCAAAGCTCTTTACTTCCGGCGCCGTCGCAAAGAGGCCGCTGACCTCGATCAGCCGTTGCTTCCAATCGTCGCGATCCATCTCCAGATTGACGAGTGGTTCAATCAGTGTGACGGGCTTCGCCGGCGTGAAGTCGTTGGCCGTTGGAGCACTTTGAAAATTCTTCAGCGTCGCCTGCTTCACGGCATAGGCGCGCAAGGCGTTTTTGTAGGCCTCGTCCGTTTCGGACCACAGTGCGAACTTTAGCGCAGCAGCATCGTCGTCCCGCGGTGCAAGCGCCAGCGATCCATCGCCACGCGCAGAACTCGAGTCCGACGCATCATTGCCGATGCGCAACTCGACGCGCACCACGCGCTGCCGATTCTCATTCTCCTTGGTCAGCGCTCCGTAGTTGGCAACCGCATCATAGCTGCGAATGTCTTCTAACCGGTACTCGATAAAGTAGGGCCGCTGCATGCCCGGCAGCACCAGTTGAGCCTGTTCGCGCGTAAGCTCTTGCTGCATTGCGGTGAGGATCGGATCAGCGGAGTGCGGCGTTTGCGCCAGGGCGAAGGGGCACAGCGCGGGTAGCAGCAGAAGGGTGCAAAGACGCATTAGCGGCCGTCCTTCGGCGTCGTGGAGACAGCAGGTTTGTCATCCGGCGGTGGCGGAGGAACAATCGGCGGTCGCGCCGTTCCCTGCGCCTGCCGCTGCGTTTCGATCGACGACACCAGCATCGCCGGAGCCACGGCACTGACCGGCACCGTACCCGACTCCGCACCACACAACCCATTGAAGATATCTTGACGATCGCCAGTTGCGACGATGTTATTCAACGCGGCCTGCGGTGTTCCAACAATCGACACGCCGCGCACCAGTTCATCCGGGCGGCCATCGACGTACACGCGATACACCACGAGCGGAATCACTTGAAAGGCCTGCGGCGAGCGGCGAGTTGTGACCGCGAAGCCCGAGCTGATGTCCTCGAAGTAGAGCCCATACGCCTTGCCCTGTTTCTTCGCCTCGTCCTTCAGCATCGTGCGCAACTGCGCGTCAGACACCGTTTTGGTCGACGTCACAATGAGATTGCCCTGCCGGCCGGTGGGCATCTTGCCGGTCTCGGCGCGACCGTGGCCGTTGGATTGCGCAAAGCTCGCGACCGGAAGCCGCGACATCAGGAACGTCTTCAAAACACCATCGTCGACAAGTTGCACACGCCGCGCGGGCTGGCCCTCATCGTCAAACAGATAGTGTCCGCTCAGCGGATGGCCATCAAACTTGGCGAGCGTCGGATCATCCGCTACAGAGAGAAAGCTGGGCAGAATTTGTTTGCCAAGAAGCTTGGTAAACGTCTGCCCTTCTTCATCGCCGCGCTGCCGCTGGCCCTCCAACCGGTGTCCCAGCACCTCGTGAAAAAATACCGCGGCCGCACGACCAGAGAGAATCGCAGGCCCGCTGTACGGCTCCGTAATAGGGGCGATGCGCAGGTCGTCGAGATTCTTTGCCATCGCCACCGTCTCCGCAAGCACCTGTGCCTGCGCGGGCAAATTCCCGGTCGAGTCAGCCTCAAACGTCTCATCGCGGAATAGATCCATGCCGTCTGCCGCACGCGTTCGTGCAACCACAATCAACCGTGCAACATGGTTCGGCGCCGCGACCTTCGACCCATCGCTCGCAACAAAATAGTCGGTCTCATGCGTTGCCTGCAGCATCGCCATGTCATAGAAGATGTGCGGATACGAACGAAATATTCCCGAGATCTCGCGCAGCCGCGACTCCCACGCCGCACGGTCAACCGTCAGCGGAGGCTCAGGCGGAAGGATGTCGTCTTGAGGCTTCTCCTGCGAAAAATCAGCGGATGCGTCCTCCTCCTTCGCGCGAACCTGTTGCTCCGTCTTCACCTTCTCCAAAGCATCCAGCGCTTTGCCATAGCCGCGATTCGTTGCGAACCACAACGAGCGCTCGATGGCCGCGCGATCGTCCGACAGCGGCAGAGGCAGCGTAGTCAGCGCGCTGGTGCGATGCGTATCGTGTGTGTTGTCGAGCAGCGGCGAGCCCAGCCGTATCTGCACATCGGCCGTCCGCGAATGGTTCTCACTCGAGCCGGTGATCGCTCCATACTCAGCATTAATGCTGACTCTCTCCGCATCGGCAACCGAATAGCTGAGGAAGTACGGCTTCAGTGCAAGCGCCTTTTCGCTCTTGCCGCTCTTGTCGCTCGAAGAGGCGACCGGCGTAATCGCATTGCCGAGATCAGCGACCGCGCGGTGCAGCTCCGTTTCCATCGCCTGCATCAGCACTGGGTCCTGCGCAACAACCGCGGGCTTCGTGTCTGGAGTCGTCTTGTTCGCAGTCCCGCCGGCATAGGCCATCGACGTCGCAGCGAGTGCGAGAGCCGCGAATCTCAGGCTGACAACAAGGAAACGCGAAGACAATGCGGACAAGGAATCGAAACGGGGCGAATCAGAATTAATCAAAGGCAAGCCAGCTTCCATGGACAGAGCGTGTCGTCCATCGAGTGTATCGAATGTCCTGCATCGTTGGCTTAGAAACGATTCCCAATCCATTCCTGCGAAAATCTGCTTGCTCCTTTTACAACAGAGGCGCAAACTCAAAACGCCACAAATCAGCACCTCCCCAAGGATCCCAATGAGCCCGCGTCGACTTGTCCTGGCTGTTATCCTCAGCCTCCTCCTTCCCTGCAGCCTGTCCGCGCATGCCGCCGAATCACGCGCAGAGCAGGCCGCCAATCTCTATGCCTCGCAGGAGCTGGCCGCCGCTCCCCTGCACAGCAATCTGCCCGACTACTCGCTCTCTCCGGAAGACCTCGCCAAGTCGCAACACCTCAGCGCCGTTCACGTCACCATGCACTTCGTCGACGAGGCCTGGAGCATCCTCAGCCTTCTCCTTCTCCTCTCCTTTGGCGTCATCGCATGGATGCGCGACAAGGCAGTCAAGGTCAGCACTAATCGCTGGGCCCAGGGCTATGTCTTCCTTCTGCTCTATCTGATCGCGGGCTTCCTGCTCAGCCTCCCACTCGACCTCTACTCGCAACATCTCTCGCTGAAATACGGCCTCTCGGTGCAGAGTTGGGCAAGCTGGTTTGGCGATCAGGCAAAGGCCTTTGCGCTCACCTGGATCATCGGCGGCCTGCTCCTGATGCTGCTCTTCTGGATCATCCGGAAGCTGCCGCGCAGCTGGTGGCTCGCTTTCTGGGTTGTGTCGATTCCCATCGTCCTCTTCGGCATCTTCGCCGCGCCCTACATCGAGCCTCTCTTCTTCCACTACGAGCCGCTCCAGAAGACCAACCCCGCACTCGTCGAGCAACTGGAGAAAGTCGTCCAAAAGGGCCACATGAACATCCCTCCCGAGCGCATGTTCCTAATGAAAGCCAGCGCCAAGCTGACCACCCTCAACGCCGACGTCGAAGGCTTTGGCGCGTCCAAGCGCGTCGTCGTATGGGACACCGCCATCGCCAAGATGAAGCCCGACGAGATCGTCTTCGTCTTCGGCCACGAGTCTGGCCACTATGTCCTGAACCACATCGTGCTGGGCGTTCTTTTCACCCTCTTCATCCTTCTGGTCTCGCTCTATGTTGGCTACGTCTTCGTCCAGTGGGCCATCTCCAGGTTCGGCGTCCGCTGGGGCGCTTCCTCGCAGAATGACTGGGCAGCTCTCGCCGTGCTGCTACTCGCCTTCTCCCTCTTCGGAGCGCTGCTGGAGC
This sequence comes from Acidobacteriaceae bacterium, assembly GCA_036510715.1. Taxonomy (GTDB): domain Bacteria; phylum Acidobacteriota; class Terriglobia; order Terriglobales; family Acidobacteriaceae; genus Granulicella. Next base: position 3,380 of record DATCDL010000377.1, on the reverse strand, counting down.
CCGTCGAAAATACCTTCAGCCGCCACGACGAGCACGCCGCCGACATCTACGGCCAGGAGGCCATCCACGGCTTGGTAGACGATCCGCAGACCACCGCCAAAGCCGCCTTCGATGTGCTCGGCAAGACCTCCTTTGCCGATCCCAATCCGAGCCCACTCTACGAGTTCTGGACCTACACCCATCCCTCCATCGGCCGTCGCGCCGCCTTCGCCACGGCCTACGACCCGTGGGCTCCCGGAATGAAGCCGAAGTACTTCAAAAAGTAGCGAGCACGCACTCCCTCGGGACTTTCGCCGCAAGCTCTGCGTTTGACCTTCTGCCCTCCGCTCCCTACCCTGAACCTATGGCCTCCGACTGCCTCTTCTGCAACATCGCCTCCGGCGCAATCCCCGTCACTCGCCTTTACGAAGACGAACAGGTGCTCGCCTTCCCAGACATCAACCCGCAGGCACCGGTCCACATCGTCATCATCCCCCGGCAGCACTTCGCCTCGCTCGCCCACACGGCCCCCGAAGACACCGGCCTGCTCGGGTATCTGCTCGCCGCCGCTGCCGAGATCGCCCGCCAGCAAAACCTAGCCAAAGGCTACCGCCTCGTCATCAATACTGGCAGCGACGGCGGCCAGACGGTCGAACACCTCCACGTGCATCTTTTGGGCGGAAGACACCTGGGATGGCCCCCGGGTTAAGACCAACGAGTCACCCCGGGTAACGTGTATATTGAGCGAACCCTAACACTTCAAGTAGGGGTTGAGCAGGGGTTAACTACCTTGGTTCCAACCCTGCTCACCTTCAATTTTGGCCCGCAAGCGTCGTTCCGGTCGTCGCGAGCGTCCAATGCTCAGTGACTTTTTCCGAACCGCCGAAGAGGTTGTTCCCCTTTGGCCTTCACACCGTCTCGATTGCCTTCGCATGACGGTCTATAGTATCGCTCTGGAGGCGTACAAGCATGGCAACAACTCTCAAGGAGCCCCTCCCAGCTCCCGTACAGGACATCGCGGTTCCCACCAGTGCATCGAATGCTGGACAGCATCAGACCGCAATCTTTGCCGGAGGCTGTTTCTGGGGCGCGCAGGCTGTCTTTCAGCGCGTCAAGGGTGTTGTCGAGACTACCGTCGGCTACTCTGGCGGCGTTGCGGAGACGGCCAACTACCGCGCCGTCTGCGGTGAAGATACAGGCCACGCCGAGGCCGTCGAGATCGTCTATGACCCGGCGATCGTGACCTACGGAACACTGCTGCGCATTTTCTTCTCTGTCGTCCATGACCCCACCCAACTCAATCGCCAGGGAGCGGACATCGGCACCAGCTATCGCTCGGCCATCTTCTACACCAGCGAGCAGCAGCGCCAGACCGCCGCAGCCTATGTGAAGCAACTCGACGACGCGCACGTCTTCGCCAAGCCAATCGTCACCCAGATGGTCCCTCTCGCGGCGTTCTACCGCGGTGAGGAGTATCACCAGGACTACGCGATGAAGAATCCGAATAATCCCTACATCCAGGTATGCGACATTCCGAAAATTGCCTCCCTTGGACAGCAGTTTCCGGAACTCTTTCAGGAGTACGCGCGGTAAGCGGCGAGTAGACTACCACTTCGATCCATCCGCTCGGCACTTCTACGCGTCTATATATCTATGCTTTCAGCAGGGTGTCTCTACCGCTCCAGGACTACCAACTTTCTGCTGGGTGCAGCGTTCGCAGCATTGAGCCTCGGCCTGCAGATTCTCGCCCAGAGCCCTGCGCAGCCTCCCGTCACTCCCAACCAGGCAGCAGCCCAGCATCAACCAGCGAAGCTGCCAGGCGACAAAGCTGCCGCGAGCCAGACCAACGAAGCTCCAACGTCGGCGTCAAAACCAGCAAGCGCTGGCGAGCAGGCAGCCAGTACCTCTCGACTCAAACTGAGCCCCATTGCGCCCGCCTCGCCCCCCACAGACCTACCCACGGATCGTCCCGTGATCGGGCTTGCGTTGGGCGGAGGAGGCGCCCAGGCCATGACCGAGATTGGTGTTCTCCAGTGGTTCGAAGAGCATCAGATCCCGGTTGACGTCATCGCCGGAACCAGCATGGGCTCCATCATCGCCGCCCTCTACTCAACCGGCCACACGCCCAAACAGATGGAAGAGATTATGACCGAAGACTCGATCAACTCTGTCTTTCGGATCACCCAGGCCTACAGTGCGCAGAACTTCCGCCGTCGCGAAGACAGCCGCGATATTCCCAACGCCGTCACGATAGGCCTCAAGCATGGCGCATCCTTTCGCAACAGCCTCCTCACCGATACCGGCCTCAACGAAGTGCTCGATAAAGAGTTCCTCCGCTATAACGATCAGACCGACTTCAACAATCTCCCGATTCCCTTCCGCTGCAAAGCGACGGACCTGAACGATGCGCAATCCGTCACCTTCGCGCGAGGCTCGTTGCAGGATGCGGTACGGGCATCGGCTTCCATCCCCGGAGTCTTCAGGCCGTTCAAGCTCGACGGACACGAGTATGTCGACGGCGCGATTCTCGAGAACCTGCCCACGCCCGAAGTCAAGGCGATGAAGGCCGACGTCGTTCTGGCGGTAAGTATCAAACTGCAACCCGTAGGCAAAAGCGATCTCAACTCGATCCTCGGCGTGCTGCAGCGTGCGTTTGCGGTAGGAATTGAAAACGATGAGCAACGCGACCGAAAGCTGGCCGACGTCGTGATCTATCCCGACGTCGACGGTTTCACTGCGGCCGACTATCTGAAAACAGAGCAACTCGCGGAGCGAGGCTATGCCGCCGCCGAGGCTGACAAAGCGCAACTACTGAAATACTCGCTCAACGAATCACAGTGGCAGCAGTACCTGCAACACCGCGTAGCGAGACAGCAAGGCCCTCCGGGCAATGTTCTGCGGGTGAAGGTGCAAGCCCCAGGCAAAGGTGTGGAGGCGGAGACCGAACGCCTGTTCGCTCCGTTGGTGAATCACCCCGTGGACACCCATCGCGTGGAGAAGCTGCTCTCGGAGCTGCGCAGCGATGGACGCTACGATGCAGACTATGCCGTCGGGTACGACGACAAGTTCCCGCGCCGACCGATCCTGCTGATCACCGTCAACGACAAGCAGACAGGCCCTCCCTTCCTCAATCTCGGCTTCAACGTCGCCGCACAGAGTGGCGGCGTAACCCGTGCAACCGTCAACACCATTCTTCTTGACCAGGATGTCGGCGGCTACGGCTCTGAGCTGCGCACCAAGGTAGACTTCGGATTCTTCACGCGAGTTGAGAGCGAATACTATCGCAAGCTCGGCCTCCATGGTCTCTTCGTTGCTCCGCGTGCGGGAATCGTGCGCTCACCCTTTTACATCTACAGCGGCAGCACGCGATTGTCCGAGCGGCTCGCGCAGTTCTACGGCGG
>DATCDL010000376.1:0-21048 GCA_036510715.1 Acidobacteriaceae bacterium | reverse complement strand
TCTTGCTGGTCCGGCGGCCAGTTTTCGAAATCATTCCACGCCTCGATGTTGCCGGCCCTCACCGCCTCGTTGCCGCCATGGGCAGTTTCCGCTTGCTTCAGCCACCGCTTCGTCAGAGCCTGAGCATCTTCGCTTGCCGGGTCGCGATCAAGGTCCGCTTCAATCTCGGCAAACACTTGCCGCATCGCCTGCACATGTTTCTTGCGTTCTTCGGCAGGCGTTTCGCGCGCGATGCGTTCCTTATCCAGCCACGCCTGATCCGTGTAATACTTCCGCATGAAATTCTCTTGTGGCTGCATGTCAATCACCTCAATAATTTTTCTCAGAATGGACGCGTCGCTTATTTGTCCTGCTGGTGTCTGCCCCGCTTGTGTCTGGCCTGCTTGACCCTGCCCCGCTTCTGTCTGTCCCGCTTGAATTGCCTTTTCCGCTGCTTCAATTGCAACCAGCGCGCGATCAATCAGCCTTCGTTTCTCGCCTAAAGCTTCACGCTGCATATGCAGCGAGTCCGCGAGTGTCAGCGGTCCGCGTTTCAGCAGCAGCTTGATCTCCGCAAGCGGAATACCCAAAAACTTCAGCGCCGCAATCTGTACCAGGCGCTCCATATCCTGCAAGCTGTAGACCCGAAACCCGGAGCCTGCACGCTGAGGCTTGAGCAAACCGATGCGATCGTAGTGGTGCAACGCTCGAACCGTCACTCCCGCCAACTTCGCAAATTCGCCAATCCGATAGCTGCCGCTCATCGCTCCCGACCCTCACCGCTCCCGACCATTGATTTATGCTTTCAGACCATACTCACCCCTGACGCAGCGTCAAGGTCAAGCGGAAACCTTTCTCTTGGGTTCGTTGAAAGCCACGCAGGATCGGACGGAGGGAGCAGTGGCCTTCAGGCCACTGAATTCCGGCGCAAGAAATCTTGAGGCCTTCAGGCCCGGAGAAATGCTTTCCTCGCGCACTGAATCAGGCTGCGAATCAAGGCCACGCTATGGCGCGATTCCGGCTTGCTTTTGCTTGCTCCAAACCGGATAGGGTATGCCGGCAATCCGATTGATTGCGAAAGCTTGCAGCGTAAGCAGAATCACGGCGGCCTCGATAATCACAAGCTCCCTGGGTTGAGAGATGATACCGAGCGAAACGATGAGAGTCGTCGCCCCCGCGGGCGGATGACTGACCCGCAACAGCGCCATAAGCGCGCCGGTAGCCGAGAGCGAGAGAGCCGCGGCCAGCACCCTCGCGCCATGAACACCGGGGTTGATGCCGAAGGGCGGGCTTGAGGCTACCGCAAGCGCAAAGGCGCCATAGCCGCAGATCAGCCCAATCGCGTGGCCCAGGATTGCATTCCGCGGGCTGGAGACCTCAGCCAGCGGAGAAAAGAAAAAGAGATACGCGGTGGGTCCGAGCGATGGAAAGACAAATGGGCTTCCAGTGAGAAGAGCGAGCAAGCCGAGGATCCCAATAGTGATGAAGCAGTTCGCGCAAACATAGGCTGCCCAGACCAGCCGTGGAGGAAAGTGCTGCAAGAGCCATTCCATGCGCATGTGCGCGAGCAGGACCCCGACATGCTCGAATCCATTGTGCTCAGCGCGGGCATCGCGATGCTGATTTACCAATGTCATCAGATATTCGGGAGCAGATCGAAGTATTCATCGTCTTCATTCTTGCCGCCCTCTCCCAGGCCGACAGTCTTTTCCGACTCGATGAATTCAATGCGCTCAATCCACTTGACCATCTTGTAACCAAGCTGGTTCTCAACGCGCAGGCGAAGCGGCGCACCATACACGTCGGTGAGGGGCTTTCCATTCATCTCGGTAGCAAGCAGGCATTGAGCCTTGAGTACATTTTCAAGGCTCTGCGTGTCGTAGTACGCGCCGCCATAGAGCGAACCGCCATAGGAGAAGAACGCAACAACTTTGGCGTTGGGCATAGGCCGGACGAGTTTAACCAAAGATTTCATGGGAAGCCCGCCCCACTTGGCAATCCCGGTCCAGCCCTGGATGCAGTGGTGCATGGTGATCTCCTCGGCTTTGGCCAGGCGCTCGATATCCGCAAGAGACAGCTCGACCGGGTTGTCCACGAGGCCGCTCACCTTCAGCTTGTAGTTAACAAATCTTTCGCTGGCCATCCGCTTCCAATCGTCGCGGACCGGCATCTTGCCGTTGGGCCAGAAGCGTGGCGAGATATCCGCCTCGGTGTAATGCTCGCCGGGAGAGAGGCGGTTGAGCGTGGTCAGCATCAATGGGTAAGTGATGAACTTCTGCACATGCTGCAGAATGCGTGGGTAGATCCACGAGATGTAGTGCGCCGCAACCCACGAGAGCGCAACAACACCAATGCCAACGAAGCCGAGGATCACTCCGCGGTGGTTCAGGTCGTCTGTGCCCATCACGATGTGGTTCATGTTGCGAACGAAGCCGGTCATTACGATCAATGTCACATGAACGACGATGAAGGCAAAGAAACTGAGCATAGAGAGAAAGTGAATGGAGCGCGCCGATTGCCTGCCGCCAAACAGCTTTGCGTACCAGTGAAAGCGATTCACTGCCGCCGGCGACATGGCGATGCCGGTGAGGATTGCCATCGGGCCGAAAATAAAGACGACGCAGAAATAGGCGATCTGCTGCAACGCGTTGTAGCCGTAAAATCCATTGAGCTCAGGCGGCAGGTGGAATGTCGCATAGTGTACCCATGTGTTCCAAGCCTGCAGCAGCACCAGCGGCGATTGGGGTACGAGCCGCCGCCACTGCTCGGTATCGAAGAGCATGATGACAAAGAAAAATCCCGTGATAATGAAGCCGTAGACGTTAAGAAAGTGCCAGCACCGGGCCACGCCGACAGTGTGCCGGTACCCGGGTGTGGCAACGAGCGGCGAAACGTAGCGCGCATCGTCCTTGGCGGTCCAGATCCGATCCGTCGGAACCTTGATCGGCGTCAACCGAATCCACTCGCTGCCCGGTGTGCAGTCATTGTTGAAGTAGAGACGAGGATGATCGGCAAGAATCGACAGGCCGCTGCGGATCAGCATCGCAACAAAAAGAAAGTTGAAAAAGTGACAGTAGCGCACCCACACCGGAAAGCCCTGCGGACCGGCGAAATTGTTGGGATAGATCTGCGGGACGGGCGGAATATGCGGAAGCCCCACCAGTAGGAACTCGATCCAGGCAGCAACCACAGGCGCCGCTACCAGCATCGCCGCGGCGATCAGGATCGAGGGCCGAATCCAAATGCGAAAGCGGCGATCAGGCGGATAATGAACCGCAGCGTGTGCCGCATCGAACGAAATCAATGGTCGCCTCCCGGAGACACGGCCATGAGTCCCGGCATGGAGCAAGAATCATGTAGCAAAGATTAGGTGCCGTAGCCGCGATGCGGCATCGCCAGCAATTCCTCTTTATCTGGCCAGGAGATGGTCAGCAGAAACCCCGATTCAGCCACTGCTTCAACGTCGTGCCTGATCGAAGCGCCAAGAGTCAGCAGGCTTCCAGTCTTCAAGTCGTATGTTTGCCCCTGCGTTGTGTAGCGGATCGCGCCCTTCAACACTTGCACCGAACTTGTGCCATCCGCGTGGTGCTCTTCGATGCGGGCCGCGGCTTCCATGCAAATCAGAACAACCCGAAGGTCTTTCTTCTTGAAAAGTGTCTTGGAATAGATCCCTTTGGGCCAGGGCTTGTGCTGCTCGAACTCGGCCATTTCCTGTGCCAGGTCAAAGTGCGCGAGATTGGCGGTCATGGTGCCGTCATCCGCGGAAACTGGAGTTTTCATCTGTTAGCCTGCCCTTCTTTTAAAAATGGCTCGAAGCACAACCGCTTCATTGTGCTCCGGATCTTTCGCTGCGTAGATCAAAGTGATCTTGGAATACTTCATTGATGCCTGCACAGTATCGGCAATCGCCTTTTTCGCCTCTGGGGCCTTCAGCTCCCCTTTGTACCGCTTGCAGAATTCAAGCCAGCGCTTCGGATCGTGATTAAACCACTTCCGTAGCTCCGTGCTTGGCGCGATCTCTTTCACCCATGCTTTCAGGCGCAAATCTGCCTTCTTTTTGCCGCGAGGCCACAATCTGTCAACCAGGACGCGAAAACCATCTGCTTTGCCAGGTTCTTCATACGCCCTCTTGAGCAGAACTTCCATCTGGTCCGTCCCTTTCCCAGCCACGCAATCGCAAGCCGCACAATCGCAGGCCACACAATCGCAGGCCACACAATCGCAGGCCGCGTAATCGCAAGCCCCGCTTTCCCCCTCATCAGCAGTGCAACTCTTCAATCCGGCCCAGTGTATTCACCAAAAAGCACAGACGATGGTCAAAAACGAACACAAAGGCGCCAGCAGCAATCCTCGCCATATCTACATGGCCCTCGGCTTCATGGCCTTCGCTCCCGTCGTCCCCGCCCCCGTCGGCCCCGCTCATGGATCGATGTTCACCGCCGCCCACCGCTCCGGACTCAGCGCATCCAAGCCCGACGGATCGAGCCCCAGCGAAAATCTCGATCCCGTCGTCTCTGAGCAAGACCTCTACGGCAAATGACGAAAACTCGCGGGTTTTGTATCAGGGCTTGGCTTTAGCCATGCCATAACGGTCGCAAAATAATCGAGGGCTTTAGCCGCTGCCGGGTGCCCCCGGTCCCTCGCATTTGGGTACCGAGGATCGCACGAACCCAACTTCATAGGTCTTGTATCAAGGCTCGACTGGTAAGTCGGGGGATTCATCCCTGACTGCCGAAGCCGCCTCCGGCTCCTGTCACAAATGCCACTTTTCCTGTAAAAGCTTCACTCACTCGAGTTGCCACAATTAATCTCCTTACACAAAAAGCTTGGTCGATTCATGTTTATCCCTCCTAATAGGGCCTGTCCTTCCGTTCTGCTTCTTGGAATTCCTCCAGCGTTGGTGTGTCTCACTCGGCAATCTCGATAGTCACCTTCACCGCTTCCGGCACGTTGAAGGCTTCTGCGCCCGCATCGATCTTTGCGATCGGGATGATGCCGGGTGAAGGTATCGACTCACCATCCTGGTGGTAGTAGACGGCGAACTGATGGGCAGGAGACCAGTAAGCGATGTCGCCGACTTCGTACCCATTCTCTCTGGGGCCTTTTTCTGAAAGCGGTTTTGGCAAATCGGCATACTTCTCCCGCCCAAACAAATCCTTCATTGACACGCTCAAGGGGAGCTGAGAGACAAAATCCCTCGCTGTTGCGTTGTCGGCCACATTGGCAATCACTACTCTATCGGCGATCGTTATCCGGATTTTCATATTCGTTGTCCTCTCGGTAGAAGGGTCGCTGTCTTTGTTCGCGCCGACAACCGCCAGACTCCCCCCAGCAAGAGTGTGCTGAAGAGCAGGCTGATAGTTATATGAGGTTTTGACCATGAGCCCAGCGCTGATTCCCATTACCTCATTCCATTGGGGAGCAGGAGCGTCTTGATTGCGCGACGCTCGTCCATTGCCCGGTAGCCCTCTGCCACCTGATCCAGGGGCAAAGTCAAATCGAAAACCTTGCCCGGGTTGATCTTTCCGTTCAGTACCAGCTTGATCAGTTCAGGCAGATAGCGGCGCACCGGAGCAGGTCCACCGTGCAGATGGACATGAGAAAAGAACAACTGCTTCCCGTCCAGCGAGACACCGTACGGAACGCCAACATAACCGATGGAACCGCCCGGACGCGTAGACTTGATCGTCTGCATCATCGACTCCTGCGTGCCGACGCATTCCAGTACCGAGTCGGCTCCGATTCCGTTCGTTAGTTCCTTGATGCGGGCAATGCCCTCGTCCCCTCGCTCAATCACAATGTCGGTAGCGCCGAATTCGCGTGCGAGCCTCTGACGAGATGCGTGACGGCTCATGGCAACGATCCGCTTCGCTCCCATTTGTTTGGCAGAAAGCACACCGAGTAGGCCAACGGCACCGTCACCGACTACTACGACCGTCGAGCCCGGCTTCACGTTGGCTGCATCGGCGGCGAACCATCCGGTGCCCATGACGTCAGAGAGTGCCAATAGACTTGGGATCAAGTCCTCCGAAGGAATGTCAGGTGTGGAAACCAGGGTACCGTCCGCGAGTGGGACACGCAGTAAGGGAGCCTGAGCGCCCCCGACTAGTTCGCGATGCTGGCAGGACGACTGGTACCCCATCTGACAAGTGGAACAGGTATTGTCCGACGCGAAAAACGAACCGATCACGAATTGACCGGGCTTAACCGATGTGACGGCGTTTCCAACTTCCTCGACAATGCCGCAGTATTCGTGGCCCATCGGTGTCGGCGAAGCAATCGGTTGAATACCACGATACGGCCATAGGTCAGATCCGCAAACGCACGCGGCCGAGATCCTGATGATGGCATCGGTCGGCTGGACGATTTTCGGGGTGTCGCGTTCCTCGAAGCGGAGGTCGCGGGGACCGTACAGAACAGCTCCAAACATGATCTTTCTCCTTACTTTCGATTGCTAAGTGATTTCGTACTCAGTGCGTGGCGTAACCGAGAGTTCTCTTGAACCTTGTCCTCTGCCACAACCGTTAGATGTCAACATCGGGGAGAGCACTCGCGGACCACCCAATCTACTTGCAGAAGATGCCATTGTGGAATCCATCGAAGACCGGTCGCGCCGGTAATCCGATCAGTTGTCGCGAGAGATTCGCGGTGGGCAGAACCGACCGCGAGTCGTGAAGACGGGAAACCGGACGCCACTCTCATATGGTGCTAACAGGCCAGCGCGCTCATTGAGCGCACCTTAAGGATGATCGTAACGAATAGCCCCCACCCATTTCCCCGCAACCTCCACGCCACTCCCTACCAGCTACTCCCTTTTCTCTGTCTTCTTGTCAAGCCCTCGCGCCCCTAAATGCCGCCTGCCACCCTGCCTTAACCCGTTCCTTTTCTATTCACTAACATCCAATCATTAATCACTACTTTCATTGCCGATAATTTCCCGCCTTGAGCGCATACTTGTTCCATAAGCACTCAACCAGAACCAGTTCTCGAAAGCGCAAAATGGCGCTTTCGAATTCGCGTTCCTGTGTCTTCTTGGGCGCCAAATACGACAAGGAGGAAATTAATTAAGAAAAAAATTGGACACGTTTTTTGGTATCTCTCGGGCCGTAAGTCCTTTGAAATTGACCACGGCTGCACCAAATCAAGTGCAAAGTAGCTAAAAATAGCCGCTAATTAACTGGTAATAATTGGCCACTCGACACCGGCTCTCCGTTCATGCGCCCTACCCTCGCCCGACGCCGCCAACGCCGCTAGCCCCGCTAACACCGCCAACTCCGCTGAGCAAGGTATAGGAGGTATGCATACGGTATGGACGAGGTATGGAAAAGGTAGGAGGCCCTCCCTAACTCCTGCGCAATCAAATATGGAGGTATGCCATACCGGGGGGTGGGGGCGGGGGTTACTGAAAGATAAACAACCGCCGCAGTCGCCAGTCACATGGTGGGCCTTTGAGCTCCGCCAACTCCGCTAGCGCCGCTAATTCATCACCAGCTGATTCGACCCCGCCGGCGGCGGTTGCTTCCCATCCGCAGGCGTCGAATTGACTGGAATCGCGCCCGCCGGAGCCGCCGGCTGCGCTCCGCCCGCTGGTTGCGCCTGCGAGTTTTGAGGTGCGGCCTGCCCGTTCCCGGGCCGTGTCGTCTGGCTGCCTGCTACCGGCGCGCTCGATTGCTCGTCCGGATTAGACCCCGGCACCTCGTCCGTATGCGGCTTGGGGAACTGCACGGGGCGCATCACGCCCGTGCTGTTCGAGTCCGTGGGAATCGTCTCGCCGGGATTGCGCAGGCTTGGCGGCGGAGCGGCCTCTTCCTTGTTGGGATCGGTCTCTACGTCGCCTTCTTTGATGGTGCGCGTTTTCGCCTGGGCCAACTCCGGCGTGCCGGCCGAGATCAACATTGGAGACACAACGTCCGCGGTGAAGATCTGAAGCGGCCGACCATCCTTCGCAATCTCCACGCGGATCACGCGATTGCCGTTGACCCGAACAAAATCCACTTCCTCGGGCGGCGTACCGTAAATCCACTCCTCAAACGGCATCTGCCCGTCCATCTCGCGCGACTTGGCAGTTGGCGGTCCCTTGGCGAACATCACCATGTCCGTGTTCATTCCCACCAGCACCTTGTGATCCAGTATTGCGTCTTTCAACGCTGTCGGCAGCGTATCGGTGTAGGCCTGGACCGGCGTCTTGACGTCAAAGGAAATCAGTGGCGCCAAAAGCGCCTTCACCTGCGCTGCGGTCACAACGGGAACATAGTTGGCGAAAACCAGCGTCACCCGCGAGCCGGCCGGATCGCCCTCCTGATTGATCAGCTCAGGGTCGGCGTCCGGGTCGCCCATCTGCGGACCCATGCCGATCTGGAGATGGCGGAGGAAGCGATGCTTTGCATCGGGCCCTCCATCAAAATCCAGGATGATCCTGGTGCGGTCGATTTTGATGTTGGTCACCTCCACGCGCGAACCGGGCTTGGCAGAAAGCCCATTGTTGACCGCCATGTTCTGGTAGCTCGCGTCGGCCGGTTCCAGCTTGCCATTGGCCTCAAGCGTCAACCCCTTGTGTCCGCGGGGAAACGGGCGGTTGGCGAATCCCTGTTCTGCTTGCAGATCGCGTTCCAGCAGAATTCGCGTCTTGGGATCCATCTCGGTTTTAGGCAAATCGACGTGCGTAGGCGTCACCTGCCTGAATTGCCGGTCCACCGGCCCAGCGGAAGTTACCGGGCCTTTACCGCCGTCGGTATTTACGGTGATGACCTGAGCCCCTGACCATGCGCCTGCGAGCAATATGCCCAGCGCGCACACGGCCAAAGCTGGGGCCGAGCTTCTCCCTCGGCCCCCGAGTGACGTCGCGCGGTTGCCGAGCAATATTGCGCACGGTGCAGTTTCGCGCGATAACGGGTCAAGCGATAACCCGGAAATCCGCGGGACAAGTAAAAGCCGGTGCATGGGAGCCTCCCACAGTTGCGACGAACACTGATAGGCAAACGTTAGCTCCAACAGGGGAGAAAAGGCAAATCGGGAAAGGCAGGGAGCGAGGGAACAGGGACCAAGGGAAAAAGGGACCAAGGGAACAAGGGAACGAGAAAGCAACGCGAGATAAAGCTGGGACCGGCAGAAACGGAGCGGAAATCAAGATTGTGGTGGCTGGGGAGTGACGGGTCTTTCTGTTCCCTGTTCCCTAATCCCTGTTCCCTGCCCTCCAATCTGCACTAGCCCCGGAGCCGTTGCTGCAGCAGCAGGACCCATGGCCGCCTCGTGCTGCGCTCGCGCGGCGGCATCCAGATCGACAGGGATTCCACCAGGCACAATCACAGGCGCGTTATAGCGAAAGTCCAGATCGCGCGTGACGTGAAAGACGACCGGAATCGCAGCCAGAAGTACAAACAGCGCCAGCCAGCTACCGTCGAGCCCGTATGCTCCCCCGGTGAGCCAGAACGGCCCCATGGGATCGCCCTGCACCACCGGCGAATTGCTGCTGACGCCGCTCACCGCAAGTCCGAATACCAACGCGCGGCTCGCCTTCCATGCAAAGTTGAGGCCCCAACTCACCCACAGCGCGCGCGTGCGCAGATACGCCGTGGATAGCAACAGACTGAACGCCAGCGAGACGATGAAACTGGCGTGGTTTGCGCCGAGCGTGAGCGCCTGAATAATCGCATAGATCACGGCAAATCCCAGCGTCGCTCCGGTCGGCCCCAGTGCACGGATGAAGCATTGGAATGCATAGCCGCGATAGGCAACCTCCTCCGCCAGCGCGAGCAGCGCAAAAAACGCCGCATCGGCAACAAGCCAGCCCCAGGCCGAGCTCTGCGTGAAGAATGAGAGGGCAATGCCGCCCACAATCGTCAAGGGCAGCACGCAGGCTAGCGCCACGCCCCAGCCTGTCGCCAGTCCCAGACCTACTTCTCGCAGCCAGCCTTCACGCCGCGGCAAACCCTGTTCGCTGATGGGGTGGCTCTGCCGATCAAACCAGAATCCCATTGCTGCAAACCCTACCAGCAGTAAAAACACCAGCATGGCCTGCTCGACAAGTGGAAACCATGCGTCGCTAGCCAGGCCATCCGCGCCACGAGCGGCCAGCGACCGAGCGAAAAAGAAATAGAGCAACGCGACGAGGAATTGAAGATAGGCGCGCAAACGGCTGCCAGTGTAGCGACGCTCGCTCATGGCCGCCCCCAACACATAGGCCAGCGACAATACACAGCCCCATATGCGACTCGACAGGCCGCGCCCTGCGTGCTGCGCAAATACACTCGATCATGCATCATGTCTAACGGTTTGACTTTCCAGTTGGCTGTCTGAAGGCTCGGGAAATCAGTTTTCCGTGTAGAACTGCGCGATATTGCGGAACTTCTGCTGGCGTGCAGTCACCAGCGCCTGAGTCGGCGTGGCCTTCAACTCGGCCAGATGTTTTTTCAGCACCGAGCCCAGCATTCCGGATCCCGCCTCGCGATCCGTATGAATGCCTTGCGGCGGCTCCGCGATAATCTCATCTACGCAGCCCACTGCGGCCACTTCGGGCGCCGAGATGCGCATAGCTTCGGCAGCCAGTTGCTTGTGCGACGCATCGCGCCACATGATGGCGGCGCAGGACTCCGGAGTGATCACAAAGTACAACGCATTTTCGAGAATCAGCACGCGGTCGCTCACCGCCAGGGCCAGCGCTCCACCCGATCCGCCTTCGCCGCTGATCACGGAAATTGTGGGCACGCGCAGCCGCGACATTTCGCGCAGATTTCGAGCGATGGCTTCGGCCTGGCCGCGTTCTTCTGCCCCCACGCCAGGATAGGCGCCGGGAAGGTCGATGAAGGTGATCACCGGTCGCTCGAACTTCTCCGCCAGCTTCATGGCGCGAAGCGCCTTGCGATAGCCCTCAGGATGCGGCATGCCGAAGTTGCGGCGCACACGCTCTTTAGTGCTGCCCCCCTTGCGGTTGCCGATCACCATTACTTCTTCGCCGCCCAGCCTCGCCATGCCGCACGCTATAGCTTCATCGTCGCCAAAGGCGCGATCCCCGTGAATCTCGCTGAAATCCGTAAAGATTCGCTCGATCAAATCCATGGGATAAGGGCGCTGGGGATGCCGCGCCCGCTCGATTCTGTCCCACGCCGGCGAAGCGGGCTGCGTCTGGGGATAAACTTCTGTTTCCTGTTCACTCATCGATTTTTAGGCGCCGGGCAGGCAAACCCGCCGGCCCTCTGGTCATTCTACGGGGCCAGGCCGGTTGGGACAAATCGAAGTGAACCTCCGATCATCGCGTCGGTTCTAATGCCGGGAGCGAGATCTACTTTCTCCGTTTGAGAGCGCGCTTTCTTAGCGGCTCTGATTTCGCCGCCTTTTCCGGCGACAATTTCGGTGATTCGCCGGCAGCCGCAACTTTCCCCGTGCCAAGCATGACGTCGATGCGGTAGCCTGCGGCCTCCGCCGTCGCCAATGCCGCCGCGACAGTCTCGCTCAATTCCGCAACAGCGACTCGACTCGGCGCAGTGTCACCCGCAAGCCGCAACAACGACGGCATCAGCAGCCACCAAAGCAGTTCCTCGTATTTTTCGCGGATCAGATAGGCGTGCCCCTCCGCCTCATGCACGCCGCAGAGCCAGCGAACGTCAGGATCGAACCAAAGCGCGGGAGCAAGCGTCAGCTTCTCGTCGTGAGCCTTTGACGGTTCGAGACTCGCAGTTTGCGTAGTCCGTGATTCCATCGCATCGGGCTTGGCTTTGGCTGCCGATCCCACTTCCTGCGCGTTGCCGAAATCGGCATTTGCCAGCAGCAGCACTTTGATCCGCGCCGCAACGCGCCACGCTTCCTCACCCTCGAACCCGAGCGCGGCAAAAGCATGCGCGAAGGTCTTGCGCAAACGGAGGCGATCAAAAATGTCGAGCGCCGCCGTTTCTGGGTGTTCCTTATCAGCGGCCCCGGCGAGAAGTTGAAGCGCGCACCAGGCAAGCACCGGACCCCACATCTCCGTCGCCGTCACCTGCGGGCTGGGACTTGGCAACATGCGACGAGCTGCGGCCGTCCACGGAGCCGGGAATAGCGCCTCTACCTGAGGCATGCGCATGGCAGCCCGCAGAAGTTCATTGAATCTCTGCCCCTGCGAAGCCGCCTCGACAGGCTCACGGCCGCGCGCGGGTTGATTCTCCGCCCTGAGCCGCGCCGCGTACGCCCCCTGTGCCTCGCGCAGAAATGTCTCGTCACGCGTCCACGCCTGTTTCAGAAATTCGTTTCGCTGCCTTTCGACTTTCTTGACTCGTTCTGCACCCACGGCCCGCGGGTGCTCGGCGATATCGGCGAATTGCCGCACCACTCCGGGATCCAACAGCTGCCGCAGCGCGTCGTGCACCGGCTTCAGCTCCAGATTCACAAGTTCGTCCGCAAGGTTCGGAACGCCGCGACCGCTGAGCAAATCCGAGAGCCGGTCCCACGGCTGCTCCCTTGAGGGGCGCAACTCATGCCAATCGAGAAAGACATGACACTTGTAAGCATGGAGATTCAGAGTCAGGCCGCGGTCGAGCAAGTCTTCGGCGCGGCGAAGATACTCCAGGCCGGTAAGCGAATCCCGCCATGCAATCACTTTGCCGCGGTCGCTGCCCAGGCCCAAACCTTCGCCCAATCGACGCCGCTGTAACTGACCCGACCCCTTGTCGGCATAACTAGCGGAGAAATCGAGGGTCCCGTGCGCATTGGCGTAGCGGTTGTGATAGACCACCAGCGCGCGCTCTCCGCCGTTTCGGTTGGAGTACGCAAACACATCTTCATTCACCGAGCCGTTAGGCGCGTAGAAATCGTAGAGCAGGAAATTGCCGCTCTCGGCAAACAGCCAACGCCGTTTGAGCAGCGGCGCAATCTCACGGTCGTGCCGCTCCACCAGCCCGCGATCGGGCTTCTCCTCATATCGCGGCCAACGATACTCCATGCCGTACTTTTCCGTGAAGCCCTCAATCTGGCCGTGGCCGAACATGGGCAGTCCGGGCAGCGTGGACATCATCGCCGCCACGCCAAAGTATTTGTCGCCCTTGCCGAACTGGTCGATGGCCGTGCGCTCGTCAGGATTGCTCATGAAGTTCACGTAGCGCTTCATGATGTCCGGATCGAATTCGAGAGTGTTTTTGATGACCGAGCGGTACTTGGCATTGTCCTCGTCGCGCAGCATGATCATGAAGGCGCTGTTGTACACCCGATGCATGCCCAGCGTACGGACGAAATAGCCCTCCATGAGCCAGAATGCTTCGGCCAGAAGCAGCGTGCCGGGAACTTCCGCGGCAACACGATCGACCACCTCTCGCCAGAACTCGTGCGGCATCGCCCGGTCAAAATCCGCCTGGCTCATCCCGTACTCCGCGCGTGAAGGAATGGCGCCGCTCGATCCCGGTCCGGGAAACCACAGTCGGTGAAAGTGCCGCTTGGCAAGCGTCATCGCAGCGTCAAAACGAATCACGGGAAACAGCCGCGCCACATGAAGGATGGTCTGAATCACCTGTTCGCGCACCGCCGCATTCAGGTAGTCGAGCTGCGCGGTATCGTTCCAGGGGAAACTGGTGCCGTCGTTGCCGTGATAGATATAGCGGGTCTCGCCCGTCACCTTGTCTCGGCGCCGAAACACGACGGCAGCATCGGACTGCTCGTAGTAATGGTCCTCGATCTTGATCTCCACGCGTCCGTCATGCGAGAGATCGGGACCATTGAAACTATAGGCCGGATATGGCGAATCCCAGCGTGAGATGAACCACTCGGGATGTTCAATGACCCAGGGCGAATCAATGCCCATGTGGTTGGGGACCATGTCGCTCGCCAGGCGTATGCCGTGTCGATAAGAACGGTCGCGCAGATTAATGTATGCCGGCTCGCCGCCCAGATCGTCAGCAATGCTGTAGTCGAACAGCGAGTAAGCCGAGGCCACGGCATCGGGATTGCCGCAAAGTTGTTTGATCGTCTTCGACGCCCGGCTGCGCTCCCATACGCCGATCAGCCAGAGCGAATTGATGCCACGAATGGCCAGCGCCGCCAGTTCTTCATCGGGAATCTCGTCGAGCCGCCCGATATGGCGCCCATACCAGCGGCTGAGTTGCGCCAGCCAAACGTAAGTGCTTTTGGCAATTAGCACTGCGCCGGGCATCCACGCCTGGTCAGGCGAGAACTTTTCATATTCATGCAGCGGATCGGGATTGCCGAACGTCGGCACCTCTGCATGGCTCACAAATGACGGCCCCTGCTGCGGCCGCTGACTTGTTCCCGGAGGGTTGAACTGCGCCCAGACGGCCAGTTCTTCTTCGCGCAGAACTTCACTGGCCATGAGAAGAAAGCGCTCCAGGCTGTCGCCAATCAGCGGCTTCCAAAGCTGGCGAATCATCTCCAATTGATCGCTGAGCGAACGGGGCGAACGCAGCGCGGGCGCGCGCAACAATTCGAGCAAGCTGATCGCCTTTGCTCCCGGCAACGGAATCAGCGGCCGCGAGGCGAAGTACTCGGGCATCTGCGCCGTCACTTGCCGGTAAACCGTCTTCTCAGCCAGCGTACGGTCTTCAAACAGTTCCTCAAATGGCTTGAACGCCTCATTGCGGTTGGCCGACCAGAGCAGAAGCAGTTCTTCAAGCGCAGCGGCGCGGTGCGGCATGCCGGCCGATTCGCCCGCGAGCCACTGCGCAGGCGTCTCCTTGCCGCGCACCACGCTTTGCCCTGGGAACTGCTCCACAAATCCGAGCAGCATTTTGTCGAGATTGTCCGTGCCCACCTGCGCGCCAAACCAGTCGAGGGCCGCGGTGATCACCTGAGGATCGAACTGTTCGCGATAGCGAGCCATCAGCAGATGGCTTGCCTCGTCAATGAGGCCCATCGCGAAGAGTTGACCGGCGTGTACGGCCAGCTCCGGATGCTTCTGCACCTCGCGCACATGGTTCATCCGATGCACAAACTCGCGGCAGCCAGACAGGTTGGCCAGAATCACATTGCCGTTGTACGAGAAAAGGGAGTCCGCGAAGCCATATCGTTCTCGCACCTTCCGCGAAATATGGAACTCCATCATCAAGAACTCACTCCCCAGAACTCACTCTCTCGCCATCCCGCTCGCCGCTCTGGTGCATCACTCTGGTGCAGCTGCGGCCAAAGCGAAAGATTCGCAAGTGGGTTAGATGCACGCCGGAAACTGTGATTGTAACTTCTCTGAGGCCCGACCGGCTGGCGGGCGGGGAAAGAAGCCTGAGCAGCGTGCCCAGGAATCGTTGTTTCGGTGCAATACTTCGCCGCGAGAGCAGCCCGTTAGCCCGATGTATCCGGAGCGGCCGAGGCCGCCGCGCGTTGCAACAGAGCCGGTTTGCCACTAAACTAACCAAGGCCGTGTTCTCTATCGTTGGCGGGCAGTTCTGGCGCCGTGTGTCGCGCTCATGACAGCTCCTTCAGCGATGGCCGGTGCGGAGAGGTGGCAGAGCCCGGTTGAATGCACCTGACTCGAAATGAGTTTTTGGCCTTCCTGCAATAGCCTGCAAGTCCTCGCAATATACAGCATATGTAATTTAGTTTCAATAACTTGATTCAATCCGACTATCGCAGTCCTTCGCAATGGACCGCAGTTTATCCGGGTACCAAGTGCCATCAAAACTGCCAGTAGAAATCCGACCAATTGGATAGTGCCCAGTCGAATTTTCCGGCGTCAGTTCCCTTTTCGCGCTGAGTACGAAAGTCCTTCGGTTAACAGCCGTACGCATCGTTCTCACTCCCGCAGTTACTGGTTGCTATAAGTTCCTATCCTTTGTGCTGTGACTCGCCAAAACTCTGTCCGGAGGGTGTTCGCTTGCTCTTAACGGTTAAGACTCTCCGTCAACAGCAATTTGGAACTCCTGGTTTCCTGCGCTCGTTCGCATCAAGCAACGACAGGTCTGAACCTTTCCTGGGAGAACTTTGACGTCGTACACGAGCTCACAACTAAGGGTATCCAGAAATTTGCGGCTGACTATCGAAGCACGCTGCGACGGTCTGGGGCGGCGTGCTCGTAGCGCTGGATGGGCGGCGGGGGGTTGAGGTCGCGCCATCGGCTCAGCCGGGCGCGGCGCAGGATGCGGCTGACCGTGGCCCGGCTCAGGCCCAGGTCGCGGGCGATACGCCAGCCGTTGTGGCGTTCGCGGCGAAGAGCCACAACCTTTTCCACTAAGCCGGTAAGAACGAAGCCGCAGGCGCCGCGGCCGCTGCTGCATGGGGGACTCTCGCAGTTGTGGAAGTTAGCATAAACAGGCGTATGCTGAAGCAGCCATGACGAATCGTTCTGAATTCGCCGAACTCGGATCTTGAGTGCAGCCCTATCAAGGAAAAGGCGATTGAAACTCTACAAGTATATACATATATATACCGACCGCGTCCCCGGCAAACACCTGCGGCTTCCTTCTTACCCCCAAATCGAAAACGACTCGCACCAACTCCTCGCCATCCTTGCGCATCGTGCGCGAGTCGTTTCCGATCTTGGCTAGCGGTAATACTCCGGGAACTGCGGATCGCGCCTCGCAGGTGCTCAATGAGCGCATCATCGCCGATGCGCTCATTGAGATCTAGCCGGGTTGAGAACAACTAACTTCTTTAAAGCGGCTGGCAAAGCCAAACAAGTCTCTACTTCATGCCGTGTGCCTTCACATGCTCCTTCGCCGCGTTCTCCGCGTGCTCGGTGGCATGAACATGGTGCCCGTGTGCCAAATGCGCGTGGTGGGCAGCTTTCTCATAATTCCCAGCTATGTGATGCTTGGCGGCTTCACGGTGGTGGCGCGCAGCGTGGTCATGATGTTCCGCTGCCTGTGTGATGATGCGCTGCTTCTTTTGACATGGAGCTCCTTTCGACATTTGGATGTGCGATTCGCACCTTCGGGTGAAGTTCGCGATCCGCGCTGACATCCGTCTGTCCCATTTTGCTTATATCGAGAGATGGTAGGGCAGCCACTTTGTCGTTGGTCGTGGCTCCGGTGAGGTTGGTCAATGTGCGGGGCATGGGGGTTCTGTCCCCACGAACTGAGACCTATTCGTGGGAGCCCCCGGGTGATCGGCCCTTGGAGTTTGCGAGATCCCAGCACGGTTGCTCATTGAGCGCAAGTCTACTGCTAATCGCGCTCAAATTGGCACGACGTAGCAACGTGATCAGTTCCGGGAGAATTCTGGCTAGTTATGAGCTACTCATCGTCGATGAGCGGGGCTTCGTCCAGAACCTTCAGCAAACCGCGCGACACTCTAGCCCTGCGCAATCAGGCACTTGCGCAGAGGTTTCCCAGGATAAACAAGCTGCCCTTTCCTTGTCTTCAGAAATGGGGTCAGTCGATGTCTTGCGGCAACGGTCCGGCTCATAATATCCCGCACTATCCATCCTTTTTTGGTCAATGCGTCAGCAATAAGCGAACGATGACAGCGCCACGGCACGGCCTCGGCGCACACAATCGCAGTTTCTCTCGTATTTGCGATTTTAGTGAGCGCCTCTAATCCTTCTGAGAACTCTTGGGTTGCCATGTAATCAGCGAAACCTCGGAATGAAGCGTTGCGCCAGCCGAGATTAATCGACTCCTTTTTTGCATGACGTAGCCCGCCAAGTTCTTTAATGTGTTTATAGCTTATATGTTCCCGTTGCAGGGATTGCTTTAGGACATCGGTATTAAACTGAGGATTGTGGCGCGACATAGGTATTGATCTGATGTCGGCAATTCCTTTGACGCCATGCGCGCGCAATAACCCTACAAATTCATCGATGGATCGTGTGGAATGACCGACCGTAAAGATGCAGGGTCTTTTCATATTTACACTTCTCCATTTCCCTGTTACGAGAGCAAAACGACGCGGAAGGCAGAGGCTCCTCCTGGTTTCCAGGTTGACTCTCCCACTACTAAGGGAGTGAACTCACGGCCATCTTTCGCATTTTGGCGAGACACAGCCTCGATATCTCAGTATCCAACAAACTCATCTGTTCGAATGTCGTTCTCTTCGACCCCAGCACTCACAAGCATCTCGCGCATAGCCGTCACCATAGTGGGTGGCCCGGCAATGTAGTAGATGGGTCCTTGCAGGATGGCCAAATGCCTGCACAACATCTCCTTGTCTATCAGAGCCGTCTCGCCTTTCCATTCTTGCTTGGATTTCGACATTTCTGTCATGGTGCAGATCAAGCGGAAATTGGGATTTGTCGTCTCCAAAGCCCTCAGAGTGTCCAGGAAAGCTGTGTCTTCGGGCCGCCGATTGGAATAGAACAGGTATAACTTTTGCGACAACCTGTCCCGGTCGGCCTGTTGCGCGATGCTAAGAAACGGTGTGATTCCGATTCCGCCTGCGAGGAATATGGCTGGCTTTGCCTGGTTCTTGTGCAGGGTAAAGGAGCCTGCGGCTGGGCTTATCGTCACTTTTGTGGTTAATTTCACTTCCTTCAGTGAGCGCTTGAAAGCGGTATTGCGCATGCGTGTGGTGAAAACTAACTCGTTTGCAAAGGGAGGGCTCGCGATGGAAAATGTGCGGGTGTTCCCCTTGGCGCCAGTTTCCACTGGATCAGTGAGGGTCACATCGGCGAACTGGCCCGCTCTGAAACTGAATCCGGGCGGTTTCTCGAAGTGAAAGGCCATTGTGCCTTCCGCAACTTCTTCTCGACGCATCAGCTTGGCCGTTTTATCCGCCATCAGAACCTCTTCCGTAGCCTTGCCGACATTCCCCTGAGTGCGGGATGTACATCTGGCGGCCGGGGCACCTTCCAATCAGTCAAACTGCAAAGGCCCGATCGGGCTACCGTGTGCAGTCACTCGGTTAAAGACGCGACCGCCAGTATGAGATCCATCCTATTGCACATTACGTTCTCTGAAATGGTCAAAATCGACCGTCTCTTGAGGCCAGCGTGCTTGTGAACCTATTGATTGCTGCCGGCGCTGTTCGGCTGCGTGTCGCTGTCTGCGAACGCGCCCAAGACGATTGGAAGCGCTTTTGAGATGAGTGAGATGGCTGTGACGACGCGCCACGCCGACCCTCTGCTCGAACTTTGGCCGCTCGAATCTTGGGCGGCCACTCGGGTCGGGCACAGAGAGAACGGCGGTCGCGCCGTCAGGGTGAAGATCAATTACCGCGTGGCTTCGAAAAGGAACCACGCACGCCGCTCTGCCTCGTCGATCCAGATTTCGATCAGGCTGGTTGTCGCGTAGTCATTGGATTTGCTGACGACTACATGCGCCGCGCGCAAGCTCTCCACAAAGGCCTTGTTGTCAGCGTGTAGTTCCCTCAGCATCTCGGTTGGGCCTACAAAATCCTCGTCGTTGTCCGCAATCCGTTGCAGCCGCGCGATGTGTCCTATGGAATGTATAGTTGTGCCTCCGACTTTGCGAACACGTTCGGCTATGGCATCGGTAATGCCGAATATCTGGGTTGCCTGTTCGTCCAGAAGCAGGTGGTAGTCGCGGAAATGTTGCCCGCTCATGTGCCAGTGGAAGTTTTTGGTCTTGAGGTAAAGGGCAAAGGCGTCGGAAACAAGCGCGTTCAATACGCTCGAAAAGTTCTTCACGTCTTCGGGTGAAAAGCCGTCGGGAACGAGGAGCCTGGCGGCTTGCGTTTCTTTTTCATGAATATGCTTGGACACAGAGAATCTCCTTTGCAGGGGCATGCATTGGGACGTCCGGAATGGAGCGTCTACGCCAGTTTCTCCACCCTGCAAGTGAAAGAAATGGCATCCTGGCTATTCACTATCGATAGAACTGGAATAGCGTCACGCGTGTTCAACGCAACATCCTAAGATCGCGGCAGACGACCGTCTGCCCAATTTGGACCACCTCAAAGAGAAGGCAGATCGTGGAGAGGGGTAGGTTTGAGCGAAGAGGCTCGATTGAGCTTTGGGACTCAGGGATCCGATCAGTTCGGGGACGTGCGCGGTTAGGGAACAGAAATCCGCAGCCCCAATGCTTGGGGAGCAGGCAGGCGCCTTGAGCTTGAGCTCAAAGGCCAGTTCGCTCATTGATGGCTGCTTGCCTACCAGAGCGCCATGCAGGTTCCTGGAACGCTATCAGTCCAGCATCAGCTATCAACAACTGAAGGCATCCCGGGGCATCCTGCGCTGCCGTCCCTCCGCACTCGGCGGTCACATCGACGTGTGTCACGGCTGCGGCTTCGAAACCGGCATTCACTATAACTCATGCCGCTCGAGCTGCTATCCCGAGTTCCAGGCGCACGCAAGCCAACGCTCGATCAAGGCACGGCAACCGTACCGACTCCCGACCAGCTACTTTGAACTTCCAGCCGAATCACATGCGACGAATGAGCCACACCACCAGCACAATCACAATAATTGTTCCTACGATACCCAAACCTAACATAGCGCCTCCTCGCGGACACATGCACATCAAAGTTGCCCGTGTAGACACGATAGGCCTGGATTCCGGCTGTTGTCTGATCAAAACCAGACGGTAACACGGATCATCGAAATGGGAACTGTGCGCTCTCCGACTTGTTGTGCCTGGATCACCGGCTTCCCGTCGCTTGTCAACTGAACAGCACGGGTTCTCTGTGCACGCTCCGGAGAGTGCGTCGTTGTTCTGATCAGGATTTGTCGCTGCGCACGTTTGCCTGCCAGGTCATTCGGCTTTCCAAGGAAGGCCCCTGAGGACAAATATCTGCGCTGTCATCGCAACGGGGGCAGGTTACCTGGAGGGATGGAGAGGACCAGGTCCCGACGCAGCGCGCAATGAATCGGGGCCGTAGCTAGCCAGGGCTTCGAGTTCGCAGATGCTCCGTTAGGTTTTATGCTCGATACCCGTATCCAGCGAAGGCTTCTCCGTCGAGTCGGTTCGGTCTGAGTGAACGGGAATTCCGCTGATAAGGCCCTGATAGTTTGCGAGGCGTTTGCCTAGAATCACCACGCCCCTGGACGTGATTTCGTACTCACGAATATCCTTGGCGTGATTTCCGCCGCGCATCTTGATCACCACCATAATCTTGCGGAGCTGGCCATCGATGGATACATAGCGCAGCCGGATGATGTCATCGGTGAGGAAAGAAATTGAGTAGGTACTGAACGGGAATTCGGTGAAGGACTCATTCACTTCGATGGTGCTGACGATCGTCACCCCGATGCCCGTCAAAGCGAAGATC
>DATCDL010000375.1:0-14415 GCA_036510715.1 Acidobacteriaceae bacterium | reverse complement strand
GGGCTGGAGGGGCTGACGACGTATAAGTACGTGCTGAGGGGGCATGGGCAGGTTGCGGGAGACTATCGGGTTTCCGATAAGCCGGGAGCGAAGGCGCGGACGTTTACGCACAAGCGGGCGGCGCGATGATCGAGCGGGTACTGGTGGTTGGGACGGGATTGATTGGAGCTTCGGTGGGGCTCGCGCTGAAGTCGAATGGGTTTTCGGGTGAGGTGGTTGGTTGGGATGCGAACGCTGCGGAGTTGGAGACGGCGTTGCAGCGCGGGGCGATCGACCGGGCGGTGGCTGGTCGTGAGGGGGTGTTGGAGACGGACGCGGATGTGATCGTGCTGGCGACTCCGGTGCTGCCGATTCTGGACTGGATGGAGAAGCTGGCGCCGCGGTTGAATGAGAAACAGATGTTGACGGATGTGGGGAGTACGAAGCGCGAGATTGCGGCGATGGCGAAGAGGCTGTTCAATCAGCCTGGGCGGGCGCGGCTTCTTCCGGGACATCCGATGGCGGGGAAAGAGTCAGGCGGGGCTGCGCTGGCTGAGGCGACGTTGTTCGAGGGCGCGACCTGGTTGTTCACGCCGTGTGCTGGTCCATTTCCTCCTCATGCTGAGGCGCTGGCGTTGGAGGTGGAGTGGCGGGCGATGGTAGCGAGATTTGGCGCTCAGGTGCGGGATCTTGAACCGGAGCGGCATGATGAGGTTTGTGCGTGGGTATCGCATCTGCCGCAGATGCTGTCGACTGCGCTGGCGGCGTTGCTGGAGGATAAGTTTTCAGGCGATGCTGATGGAATGGCAGCGGTGCAGGCGATTGGGGGGAGAGCTCTGCGGGAGATGACGCGGTTGGGGGCAAGTCCGTACAGCATGTGGCGGGATGTCGCGATGACGAATACAGAGGCGATCGCGGCTACGCTGGCGGCGCTGGAGCAGCGGCTGGCGCACGTGCGCGAGAACCTGCGGACTCCGGAGTTGCGCGAGGAGTTTGCTACGGCGAACAAGTTCCGGGCTAAGCGCGGATAGGTTCGGGTTTAGGCGCGACCGCGGGCGTTGGGAGCTGGTGGCGGGTAGTGGGGTTTGCGCCTGGCGGGCTTGGAGACGGCGGCCGAGGTGTCGGGTGGAGCGTTGAGGTCGATGGTGCGGTGGAGTTCTACGGCATCGGCCAGGGCGTACTTGAGCTTCTCAATGCCCTCGCCGGTGACGGCGGAGATGTTGAAGAGCGGGAGCTTTTTGCGCTTGGCGAAGGCGGTGAGCTTCTTGAGCTTGTCGGGGTTGGCGACATCGATCTTGGCCGCTACCAGCAGGGTGGGCTTGGCGGCGAGGGCGGGATCGAAGGATTTGAGCTCGGCGGTGATGACGTTGTAGTTGTTGACGGGTTCGGAGGTTTCGCCCTTGGCGCTCTCGGCGGTGATGGCGGAGTCGGAGACGTCGATGAGGTGGACGAGGACGCTGGTGCGCTCGATGTGTTTGAGGAACTGGACGCCGAGGCCCGCGCCGAGATGGGCACCTTCGATGAGGCCGGGCATGTCGGCTACGGTGAAGGAACGCTCGTAGGGAGCGTCGCCGATCTGGACGACGCCGAGGTTGGGCTCGAGGGTGGTGAAGGCGTAGTTGGCGATCTGGGGCTTGGCGGCGGAGAGACGCGAGATGAGCGTGGATTTGCCGACGTTGGGAAAGCCGACAAGGCCGGCATCGGCGAGCAGGCGGAGCTCGAGGCGGAAGTTTTTGGCTTCGCCGGGGCGGCCGAGTTCATGTTCCCGCGGAGCTTGATGCGTTGAAGTAGCAAAGTGCTGGTTGCCACGGCCGCCGCGGCCTCCGCGGGCGATGACGATCTCTTCGTTGGGATGAGCGAAGTCGTGGATGAGCTCGCCGGTGTCGTCGTCGTAGAGCAGGGTTCCGACGGGAACTTTGAGGAGGGTGTGCTCGCCAGCGAAGCCGGACATGTTGGAGCCGAGGCCGTGGCCTCCGCGCTGGGACTTCCACTCGGGATTGAAGCGGAAGTGGACCAAGGTGTTGTGGGAGAGGGAGCTGGCCATGAGGACGTCGCCGCCGTGGCCGCCGTCGCCGCCGGAGGGGCCTCCGCGGGGGACGAACTTTTCTCGTCGGAAGGCCATGCAGCCATTGCCGCCGTCGCCAGCCTTTACTCGAATTCGTGCTTCATCAATAAACATCGCAACTACCAGTGTAATGGACGGCTTGCGGGGAACCTAAAGAGGGCTCTGGTGTGGGTGTGGTGATGTCGAGGTGATGAAGGTCAGCGCGAAGGACTATACTGACGTAGACTTCTAAGGAAAATCAAGAAAAATCAGTTTTTAGCATTGGCCAAGCGGACCTAGTACTCGAGCAGATGTAATCCCTCATTCACGGAATTTTGGGAAGCTGCATTGAGACAAGAGTCGAAGAGAGCCAATTGATCACAAACCATAGAGCGTTCGATCAACCCAAGCTTCACACTTCAGGAGAACCAGATGATGAACCAGAATTTCAAGCGACTGCTGATGGCGGCAGTATTCAGTGCGTCCGCTGTCGTGATGTCGGCGCAGTCCTCGACGCAGGGCGCGATTTCGGGAACCGTCGAAGATGTGACGAATGCCATCGTACCGGGCGCGAGCGTGACGATTATTAATAATGGAACGAATGCCACGCAGCACCTGACGGCCGATGGCCGGGGCTACTTTAATGCTCCGCTGCTGGAGCCGGGCCTGTATAAGGTGACAGTCGTGTCGCCAGGGTTTGGGCAGTACGAGGTCAATCCAGTGACGGTGCAGGTGGGACAGGTGACGAGCCTGATGCCGCATTTGAAGGTGGGCGCGGAGAACCAGACGGTGCAGGTATCGGCAGAGACGCCGGTGCTGAACTTTGAGAGCCCGGACTTTACGTCGAATTTGAACAAGAAGGCGCTGGATGATATTCCGGTGAACAACCGCCGGTGGTCGAGCCTGGCGCTGACGACGCCGGGAGTGGTGTCGGACTCGAACGGATTTGGACTGGTGAGCGTACGCGGCATCAGCCCGATTCTGAACAACGTGCTGATCGACGGTGCGGACGACAACCAGGCGTACTACGCGGAGGAGCGTGGACGGACGCGAGAGGCGTATTCAACGTCGGCGAGCGCGGTGCGAGAGTTCGCGGTGAACACGGGTGTGTACTCGGCTGAGTATGGCCGCGCGGCGGGCGCGGTGATCAACTCGGTGACGACTAGCGGAACGAACCAGCTGCATGGTTCGATTTACTTCTTCGACCGCGAGAGCAAGTGGAATGCGTACAACGAGCACAGCAAGATCACGACACTGGATCCGACGACGAACAAGTACACGGCGCAGCCGCTGAAGCCTGAGGATCTGCGCAAGATCTATGGGTTCACGGTCGGCGGAGCTCTGATCAAGGACAAGCTGTTCTGGATTTACACTTTCGACCAGCACCACCGGACGTTCCCGGGTGTAGCGGTGCCAAGCAACCCGAGCACGTTCTACTCGCTGCCGAATGCTACGCTGCCGGCGGGAGCGACGTGCGCGAATACAGGCAATGGGTACCTGGCGGGCGATACGAACTCGATTGATGAGCAGGTTTGTTTGCTGGCGGCGCGGCAGGGGATCAGCTATGCGCAGGCGGCGACGGACTGGGGCAACGGGATCAGCAGCCTGAACACGGACATGGGAACGGTGCCACGGTTTGGCGACCAGGAGATCAATACACCGAAGGTCGACTGGCAGGTGACCCCAAAGGAGCATTTGAGTGTTCTATTTCATCGGCTACGGTGGGATTCGCCGGGCGGTGTGCAGACCTCGGCCACGACGGACTACGGTCTCGACACCTGGGGCAATGATTTTGTGAAGCTGGACTACGGCCTGGCGAAGTTGACGAGCCTGTTGACGTCGAGCATCAGCAACGAGCTGCTGTACCAATACAGCCGCGAGCTGGATGATGAGACGCAGCAACCGTACAGCGCGTACACGAAGGCGAACCTGGTGGGAACGGGCGGCAATGTTCCGGAGGTGGCGCTGGATACGAGCGTGTTTGCGAATATTGGATCGCCGTACTACTCGTACCGTCTGGCGCTGCCGGATGAGCGCAAGTGGCAGGTGGGCGATGTGCTGCACTACAGCCGCGGGAACCACAGCTTTACGTTTGGCGGGGATGCGCTGCACAACAACGACCTGATCAACAACACGTATGAGAGCAACGGGTTCTACAGCTATAGCTACCTGGGGAATTATTTCAACGATCAGCTGAACAAGGCGGCGGGATCGGCGTCGAGCTGCGGAACGCAGACGGGGCAGAATCCTACGTCGGCGACGCAGGCGGGATGGAAGGGAAACCTGGCTTGCTACGGCAGCTTTACGCGGGGCTTTGGCAATCCGGTGTTTGCGGTCGGCACGCTGGACTACAGCATGTTCGCGCAGGACAACTGGAAGCTGACCCCCCGGTTGACGCTGGAGCTTGGGCTTCGCTACGACGATGAGTTGCTGCCCGCGGCGGTGCCGAACCTGACGGCCGCGGCGGCGAACTTCACGCCGTATGCCCAGCTGCAGAACCATCCGAACGACAAGAACAACGTGGGCATCCGCGCCGGCTTCGCGTACGACGTGTATGGCGGTGGCCAGACGGTGCTGCGCGGAGGATATGGTCTGTTCTACGGTCGCATCAACAACGGCAACCTGGCGACGGTGCGGCTGAACACCGGCAGCCCGAACGGACAGTACACAACGTTATTCAAGCCAAGTTATGCGGGAGCACCGACGCTGCCGAATATTGTGTCGACGGGATCGGCTCCAACGCCGAGCTCGTATTATTTGGCGAGCAACCTTCAGAGTCCGCAGGTGCATGAGTTTGATCTGGTACTGCAGCAGCAGATGGGCCGCGGAACGGTATTCTCGGTGAGCTACCTGGGCGCGCTGGGAAGAGAGTTGCCGAACTTCCTGGATCTGAACCTGGATCCGACGACCGAGGTAACGGAGACGATCAAGCTGGTTGCGGGTGCGAACGGTTCGCTTGGGCCGGCGGCGAAGCTGGGTTCGACGTTCCAGGTGCCGACGTTCACCAAGTACGGGAATGCGGCGCTGTTTGGATCGGCTGCGGCAGGCTTCCAGAATATTACGCAGATGACCAGCAACGTGAACTCGAGCTACCACGCGTTTGTGGCCGAGATCCAGAACCGGACGATTCATAACCTGCAGTTCGACTTCAACTACACGTGGTCGCATGCGTTGGACTACAGCCAGAACGGGACGACGACAACGTCTGCGAACACCTGGTACAACCCGTACGGAGATGCGCGAGTGAACTACGGGAACTCGAGCTACAACGTGCCGGACCGGTTTGTGGGATATGCGCTGTACACGCTGCCGGGACTGAATACGGGCAACTGGTACAAGTACCTGACCAATGGATGGAGCGTCGATACGTCGTTCCAGATGCAGAGCGGTCTGCCGTATACGGCGGCCGTAAGCGGATATGCCGGTCAAGGTCTTGTGTCGGATTGGAACGGATCGGGAGGCAGCGCGGTGATTCCGGGAATTGGCGTGAACACGTACGAGACGCCGCGGAAGGTTGTGGATGATATTCGCCTGGAGAAGGAGTTCACCATTCGGGACAGGTATCACGTGCAGTTCTTCGCGAACATGTTCAACATTGCCAACCATCAGAACATCGACGGAATTGGAACCACGGCGTACAAGCTGGGCGGATCGGGCCTGGCGGGGACGGCAACGTACCAGTCGCCGACGTTCCAGGTGCCGACGAGCAGCAACAACAGCGGCTTCCTCTATACTCCGCGACAGATAGAGATTGCCACGCGCATCAACTTCTAGGGAAGTTGATCGGGAAGAAAGTGCAGGGCGATGGCTTCGGCCGTCGCCCTGATTGTTTGGGGTACGGCAATTATTTTGACGTCGCGAACATCGGATTATGTCGCGATATTCGGTATTTACAGTCTCGACATGATGTACATTCATAGTATTCACAGACCTTGTACTTGAGTCGTATAGCGAGGCGCGCATTCTTCGGAGTGAGCGTTTGTGCTTCCAGACAAGAGTCGACCTAGTTTTGGGCTCACCCAGACACCGATATATCGCCACCACTGTAAGACCTTCAGGAGAGTCATTTAAATGCGTAAAGCCCTCACGCTGTTGTTGCTCTGTTTCTCGTTCACTTCTGCCGTAATCGCCAAGGCGCAGCAGACACTTGGTTCTCTGAACGGAACGGTGCTGGATGTTTCAGGCGCGGCTGTTCCCGACTCAGTGGTTACGGTGACCGACGCCAATATCGGATTGACTCGGAGTACGAAGTCAGCATCGAATGGCTTCTTCCAGATCTTCAATCTACCTGTCGGTACGTATCAGGTGCAGGCCACGCATGCAGGCTTTGATACGGCGGTGCTGACTGGAATCGCGGTGCAGGAAGCACAGGCGAAGACGGTCACGGTGAAGTTGAAGGTGGGTGAGATTTCACAATCGGTGGAAGTGACGGCGAACCCTTTGCTGAACGCGACCGATGACACGAATGGCTACACGCTGGATAAGGACCAGATTCAGCTGGTGCCGTCGGCGACGGGGAGCTTTACGGGACTGGCGGCGCTATCGCCGGGCGTGAATGCGGAGTTGCTGAGCAACCTGGATACGAACTCGGGCCTGGGCAACCAGCCGATCTGGGCGAATGGACAGCGCGATACGTCGAACACGTTTCAGGTGAACGGCGTGGATGCGACGAATCTTTTCAATGGCAAGAGTTCGAGCGGATCGAACTCGCAGCGGTATGCGTTCAATATCGGGCAGAGCACGCCGGTGGGTGGCGCGGTGGGTGTGGGCACGTCGGTGTATGGATCGAACGGCAACAGCTTGCCTTCTCCTCCTCCGGAGTTTCTGCAGGAACTGCGTGTGAACACGTCGATGTATGACGCGCAGCAGGGTGCGACGAGCGGCGCGCAGATTGATGCGAATACGGGGAGCGGAACGAATAACCTTCATGGACAGATGTATGGGTCGTTTGCGAACAACTCCATGAATGCATCGCCGTTCTTCTTTAGCCAGCAGGCGCAGCTTGCGAATATCGGAGTGGGAGCGTTTCCGGGCCACCTGGCGAATCCGGCGCTGCACCGTTGGTCGGCGGGAGGGGCGCTGGGCGGGTCGATCTTCAAGAACAAGCTGTTTTTCTTTGTTGCGTATCAGCACCGCTACAACAGCGACCAGGCGACGGGCCTGTCGCAGCTGACGGTGCCGAGCGGGCTGACGGACGATCGCTCGGTGGCGGGCCTGAATGCAGCGGCGAACAGCTATACGATGGGTGGACTAGGCGGAGCGTCGATCGATCCGATTGCGTTTGCACTGATGAATGCGAAACTGCCGAATGGGCAGTACCTGATTCCGTCGGCGCAGACCTCGGCGACGTATGCCTATGGCGTGCCGAACGTAACTCTGCCGGGGACTGCGACGTTGATCGCGGACCAGGCGACGGCGGGCCTGGACTACGACGTAACGAAGACGGACCGGCTGTCGTTGAAGTACTACTACCAGACTGATCCTGTGAACAAGCCGTATGGGTTCTCGGATACAGGAGGATTCCCCGTAACGCAGAACAATGGGGCGCAGGTGTTCGCGATCGATAACACGATTACGATTGGCAGCAGAGTGAACTGGGAGCAGCGGCTGGGCTTTGATCGCATGGGGTCCTACAGCTTTTACACGCAGACGCTGGCCGCTGATCCGACACTGGGGCCAGGGTTCGGGATTGACGCCGGGGTGCCGTCCAATCAGGTTCAGACGAACACGCTTGCTGGCCTGACGCTGAACTCGTTTGCGAATGACAATCCGTCGTCGCCGGGCATTTCCGTGGGGCCGGCGAGTGCGTTTGTGAATACGGGCTACTACCAGAATCGGATCAATCCTTCGACGAACGTGATTCTCTCACTGGGCAAACACACGCTGGTGGCCGGCGGCGGGCTTAGCTATACGCAGCTGAATATCGAGAACAACCGCCAAGGGATTCCGGACATTCAAACCAGCAGCTTCACGGACTTCCTGGAAGGCAAGATTCGCAAGTCGAGTGTGCTGGAGACGATTGATCCGGTGAGCGGACGCAACAATGCGAACCGCTACTATCGCTCGAACGAGATTGCCGGTTATGTGCAGGACAAGTGGCAGGCACTGCAGAATCTGAGCATCACGGCGGGCGTTCGGTACGACTATCACGGCGGGTTGACGGAGAAGTATGGCAACATGTTCAACTTCGACCCGACCCGGTATGCGGTAACGGGTACGGCGGACACGGGCTTCGATGTGACGAACTCGGGGTTTGTGATTGCGGGCAACAATAAGTACAACCCGACGCAGGGCACATCGGATTCGACGCTGACGGGCCGGCAGTGGGGCATCTCTCCACGCGTGGGATTTGCGTATTCGCCGAAGCACTTCAACAATAAGGTTGTCATCAATGGCGGTGCCGGTATTTATTACGACCGCGGCGAACTGTTTACCTACCTGTCGCAGCCGGCCGGCAGCGGCAACGGCGGACCGTTCGGCGTGACCGAGTCGGCGCCGCTGGCAAGCTACGTTACAGGCACCGGCAGGACGCTGGAACAGCCGATTGGAGATGCGTTTGTTCCCGTTGCGCAGGGTGGGACGTATATTGGGCCGACCTCCGATCCGAGCACGATCAAGGATGCGCTGCAGAATGTGCTGGGGAAGGGACCGAGCCAAGCCAATGGCCTGACGGGTACGCTGAGTCCGGGGTTTGGGCCGAGCTGCGGTGCGGTAGACAACCAGGCGAACTACTCGGACTGCCTGGCGTACCAGCCACTGAACTTCGGAGCGTATGACAAGGACAACGTCCTGCCCTACACGATCAACTTCGCGTTGAATGTGCAGTGGCAGCCGAGGAATGATCTTGCGATCACGATTGGCTACAGCGGCAACCGCGGGCGGCACTCTGTGATTCCGATCCCGTTCAACGAGCCGGGCATCGCTACGGCAACAAACCCGATTCACGGAGAGACGTCGACGTACGGGTTCCAGGTGCTGAACCAGAACAACCTCATCACCGATCCGAACACGTATCAGGATTACGCGGCGATTGCGAGCGAGCCTTGGGATACGCCGGACGGTGGCAACACGGACTTCCGTGCACCGTATGTGGGCTATAGCCCGAATGCAGCGCTGTTCAAGTCGGTGGGCGTGTCCGCATATGACTCGCTGCAGGTGCATGTGGAGAAGCGGCTGTCGCATCACTTCCAGGCAGGCGTGAGCTATACCTGGGGACATGCGCTGGATGAGCAGAGCGACATCGGTCTGTTCTTCACAGGTGACAATCCGAACAAGCTGCGCGACTCGTACGCTTCGTCGGATTTCGACCGTACGCATGCGGCGACGGCAAACTTCCAGGTGCAACTTCCGAACTATGCGCGGGAGCATTCGCTGCTTGCTTATGCAACGAATGACTGGAGTTTGACGGGACTGGGCGTGCTGCAGAGCGGCGAGCCGTACTCGCTGTATGAATTCTATGGAGCGGTCGGCAGCCTTAACTTCGGCAACTATCCGACGCTGATGAACCCGGTGCTTCCGATCAAGAATCCAAAGGATGCGAAGACGAAGGCGTTGACCGGCAACCGGGGCAGCTTCCGTGGTCCCGGAGGCGAGTATTTTCCGGCGCTCGATCCGAGCGAGATTGCGATCAACTACGTGGCTCCTGGGACCAATGGTGTTCCGACGGCAGCGATGGGCGGAGAGAGCGATCCAGTGGATATCTATGAGACGAACTTCGCACCGACCAACCAGCGCAATATCTTCCGCCAGGCGATACAGAAGCGGTTGGATATCTCGTTCCGGAAGAGCTTCCATCCGACGCAGCGGATCGCGGTGTTGTATGAGTTCAATATCTTCAACGTAACAAATACGACCAGCCTGGATGTTCCGCAGAACCAGACGCAGATTCGCCAGAACTTTGCCTGTTCCAAATCGGCGTATGCTGCTGATCCCTATGGCAACTGCGCGCTGGGATTTCTGCAGTACGCGGAGATTGCGGCCAGCCCGTCAACGGACGATCAGCAATCCGCGCTGACCAACCTGGACCAGTTGCCGTACCACACGGGAACGGGGAAGTCGATTGCAATTCCGACGATATTGCCTGATGGCGTGCAGTCGTGCTCGGCTTCTAATTACTTGCCCAACCCAACGAGCGGTCCCAACACCTGCCCGAACAATGGAGCGAACTTTGGCTCTGTGACGGGGACGAT
This sequence comes from Acidobacteriaceae bacterium, assembly GCA_036510715.1. GTDB lineage: Bacteria > Acidobacteriota > Terriglobia > Terriglobales > Acidobacteriaceae > Granulicella. The sequence goes on along the minus strand of DATCDL010000375.1, from coordinate 4,203 downwards.
TGGCGGCAACCGCGCGATCACGATGGCGCTGCACGTGACGTTCTAACCTTCAACTTCCCTTGATAGGGTTTTGAGTGGGTGGCAGCTTCGGCTGCCACCCCTTTTTCTTTTGCCGGGGCTTCCCGAAGTGGACCTGGGCTGCGATTTCCTAAAATGGTCATTTTTCGCTAGGGTTAAATACAGGTTTTGCGCGTTTTTGACTGCCAATGATGTTGGGTGGTCACGCGTGTAATCAGTCACTCCCACTGCGCTTCAGGAGCTCCGGCCTTACCCCGGAGCGGGGTTCGGCTGTTGGTTGAAGGTATCCATTACGCTGCGGCCAAGGCCGCGAAACCACCGGCAACGCTTGCTTCGACGAGGTATGTCAGCCGGGCGAAGTGGATGCTGGTGTGGGCGCAGTTGGGGATGCTGGTGGCGGGCAGCGCGATGATGGTGGCGCAGGGGCCTGTGGATGGTGCGATTCGCGGGCATATTACGGCGGTGTGCGGACCGTATCCGCACCCATGCACGGCGACCAGCGTGGTGATTCATCTGACATCGACCGACCTTACGGTGGAGCGGGACGTGGATGCTGATGGTGAGGGGAACTTTCTGATCTTGCGATTGCCGCCGGGGGAGTATCTGCTGCGGGCGACATCGCGGTTGCCGGATCGAGGGGCGGTGGTGTCGACGCTGGATCTTGAGGGCGGTGATCTTGCGGAGGTGAGGCTGACGCTGGGGGCGCCGAGGTCGACGCGTGCGATTTTTGGTGCGGGACGACCGGGGCTGACGATGGCGTCGTTCGATACGGAGGCGGAGCTGGGTGTGTTGCCGGTTGCATCGCGCCAGTGGGAGGACCTGGCGGAGCTGGATTCGGAGGTCAGTGAGGCGTCGTCGACGAGCGCGGCTGGCGACAGCACGGGGGTTGATGCGGATGATCCGGCGAGCACGCAGAGCAGCAACGACGGTGAGGCGGCGAGCGGTCTGAGCTATGCGGGGCTGTCCGCAATTCAGGGATCACTCTCGATCGATGGGCTATCGGGACAGCAAAGTTTCCGGTCGGGGCCGCGGGGTTCGGCAACCGGTGGGGCGAGGTCGGGGGCGAGTTACAGCCAAGGCTCGGTGCGCAACTTCCGCAGGGTGACGAAGAACTTCTCGGCGCAATATGGGATCGTCGGAGGGCTTGCGGTGGTGTCGCGTGCAGCCAGCACGAAGTTGCATGGCAACGGCTTCCTCCTCGCGAGGGAGAGCGCATGGGGGGCGGCTAATCCGTTCTCCATTGAGACACACTACCGCGATGGCGTGGTGACGAGCGAGCCGGTGAAGCCTGTGGGCTCGCGGGTGCAGTTTGGTGGGTCGGCAGGATTGCCGCTGATCCGGGGAAAAGGTGGACGGCCGGGGAGGAGAGATGCGCGTGAACCCCTCTCGGTGTTCGGGTCGCTCGAAGTTCAGCTGCGGAACGACTCGATTGTATCAACGCCTGCGCTGGCGAATTTCTTCACGCTGTCGCCGATACAGACGGCGCTGCTGGGTAATCGTGGCGTGAGCGGGGCGGCTACGAATGCGGCGTTGAATTATCTGGATAGCCTGACGGGGACGACGGCGCGGCATGAGTATCGGGTGCAGGGATCGGCGCGGCTCGACGGAGCGCCGACGTTGCGGGACAGGGTTACGGTGATGTACTCGGGTAACCGGTTCGATTCGCCGCGGGGCGCGGCGCTGGGGCAGGCATCGTCGGCTGTGGTGGCGCGGGGAATGGGAAGCCTGGGGGACAGCGTGGTGCATGTCGATGTGGTGAGCGCGCGCTGGCTGCATATGTTTTCGCCTCGCATGAACAACGAGGTGCGGGTACAGGGCGCGCATGATCTTGACTACCAGATGCCGCATGAGCCGCTGGCACAGGAGCCGGCGATTGGGCCGGGGGGCTACGCTCCGCAGGTCTCGATTGCACCCAATGGATTTGCGTACGGAACGCCGACCAGCTTTGCTCGGGGATCGAATGGAGGCAATAGCGCGTATCCGGATGAGTTGCGCTTTGAGATAGCGGATACTGCGCAGATGCACTTCCGGCGACATCTGCTGATGGTCGGTGGGGATTGGAACCGCATTCACGACCGGATCGATTCTCTGAGCGGAAGGGAGGGGGCGTTCAGTTACGACAGTGGAATCACGAATGGGAAGGCCGGCGGCCTGGTCGACTGGATTACCGATTACACCTTCAATGTGAATGCGTATCCGAATGGAGGATGTCGGGATAGGAGACAGAGCGATTGAAAACTGCCCCCCTCTGGTCATAACTGAAAATCGAAGTGTACGACAATTCGACTTTACGGTGCCTTCAACTCCTCGCGCCTAGTGCCTTACCGATTTGGCCAGTAAACAGAAGTGCGTTTTCGGTACCGAGCGCCAACAAGCCACCTTGCTCGTTTACATCGACTTCTTCAGCGGTAGCCGAATGCTAAGTCCCGAGTTAGGGCCGGGGGGCAGCCCCAAAGCAGTGTCAGTTCCGATGTTCTTCCGAAGGTCGGCCAGCAGTTGTTTGACTTCGATCTCACTCCCAATAAGAACTTCGGATTCAGGTCGCGGATTTTCGGCAAACTTTGCGCGATAGACCACGACGTGGATGTGGCCCTCCTCCTTCGCCCGTTCACATAAGCCGCGCATGTAGAAGCGATTGAACTCTCCTTCGCTTAAGGTTTCGTGAGCTGTGTAGGGCACCTTTGCCGTGACAGTTCCCTTCTTTGTATTCCTCACTTCATGGGTCTTAATGCGGCCAGTCTTGACCAACTCCGCCGCAAGGCTAGCGTCGGTGCCCCGCGTTGCAGCATCCCTTATTAGATCGGCATAAACAGCGGCGCATTCGTCCGTGAGACGAGGGCTTATATATAGGCATCCGTCTTTCACGTCGCGTTCTATCTCCGCGAGCATGTGCTTCCTAGTGCCCTTATCCAAATGATGAAACTCGAGTGCCACGATTGCTCCTCCATTTCCCTGGTTTGATTATCTCCTGTAGGAGTTCAAAACTGATGTCACGGCTAAGCTTGTCCGTTGATCATCAATGATGAGTCGGCGTCCGCCCCGCAACCTCATGGATGTACCGAACTGGCCAAAAATATGATTTTGGAAAAGCGCGGAACTACTGCGTCTTACATTCTTCGTCGTAACAGGTGTTTGCGCAATTCTGGGTCATTGGGGTAGACAGGGACCCGGGGTCGGAGAGTAGAGGATTCCCTTGAAACCCGGTTATTTCCGTGCAAAACCTAGTTATATGGGGTTTGGTTTTTGGAAAAATATCTCTGTAACGCGCCCATCCCCAGATGTAGAAAAGCTCTTGGTGGTTCATTATCTTCGAGATGTCGGCGGCGGGGATGGAGATTGGGGTCGTATGCCCCACCGTTTTGGGTCCCAGAGCTATGGGGCTCGGCTGTTCATCCCCAAAATCAGGATAGGTAAAATCATCCGGCAATGGGGTGTTTCGTATAAGCCAATTGAGATGGGACTTCATGTCTCTTGTTGGAGTCGTTCCGCTGTTTTCCCAGGTTATAGAGAAATCCAAAGACGATATTTGAGTGGGGTTTTTGGGATCCTGAATCCTAACGCCATCGAGATGAGTCGCGAAAACAAATGCACGTTGTACTTGAATCAGAGCATCCCTCGCAGTTTCGGCAGCGCTTCGAGCGGCATCAGCTGATATCTTGGCTTCTTTAGCTTGGACGAGGGCTTGGTCGGCCACATCTTTAGTCCTGGCGGCCAGTTCCTGCATATGGCCCGACTGCGTATCTGCCGAATTTGCAAGCCGTTGAGTCCAGGTAGCTTGATTTCCAGCAGCGTTCGCGAGGCTGTGGGTATCAACTCCACCAGCCTGCATTTCCCCAAGTTGCTTCTTCAAGACCAACAGAGTCCCGATGCTTACAGCAGCGAGAATAACAGTAAAGATCGCCATCCAAATGGTGGCATCCGCAGTACGCCTTGCCGCCCATTCTGCGGTCCCTTCCTGCTGCCTTTTGGTGCGGCGCTCGCTCGAGCGACTTTTTACGTAGTTGACGAACCTTTCCCACCAATTGAGATGAGGCTCTTGTGCTGTTGCCTTTGGGTTTTCAGTTTCGGAATTATCTTCCAAGGTATAAACCTCGCAGTTGGACTATATCGCACCCCGCTCTGACGTCATCACTAGAAACAGCCGTCTACCAGAAGATGAAACTCTAAACCAATACAAATTCGACG
>DATCDL010000374.1:0-14832 GCA_036510715.1 Acidobacteriaceae bacterium | reverse complement strand
CCCTCATACATCGCTCGAAACGCCTCATAGTTGGCGAGCTGCGCCTTCCGCACAAAGTCCGCAAGATTCCGAATATGCCCGTACCGCCGCGCCAGCGTAAACGGATATTCATCCCCGCGCTGCGCCCCCTTCGCCATATCGTGCTGCGCCCAATCGTCGTTGATCGTCTCCCAATCCTTCTTCGGCATCATCCCCTGGATCGACTCGATCGTCGGCACCGATACCGATCCCGTCTCCGTCTTGAAGCTCTCATTCAGCCGATAGAAATATCGCGGAGCCCGCCAGTAATAAGGACCATGCGAAGACACGCCCCGCCCATCCGCCGAGTTCGATTGATACAGCCGCGTCGGATCCAGCTTCCCCATCATCCCCTTCAGCGTGTCGTCCAGATCCTTCGGAGGATACCCCTCATTCCGAGCGCACCACACCGCAATCGACGGATGATTCCGGTACCGCAACACCTTGTCCTTCACATTCGCCAGGTACGTTGGAATGTCCGTCGGATCAGGCCCGTCCGAAGGATTCGGCTGGAAGAACTCATCCCACAGCAGCATCCCGTACTTGTCCGCCATCTCATAAAATTCCGGATTCGTACTCTGCCCCACCCAGTTCCGAATCAAGTTCATATTCGCCAGCGCATGCATGTGAAACTGAGCATCCAGCCGCTCCCTCGGCACCCGCTTCATCGCCTCATCGAGCCCCCAATCCCCACCCCGCACCATCACCTTCACGCCGTTCACAGAGATCGTCAGGTTCTCCGAATCCGGCACCTGGTACTCAATCCTCCGCACGCCAAACACAGTCGTCTGCGCGTCGGAAGTCTCCTTTCCCACCTCAAACTTCAGTTGCAGCGAGTACAGATTCTGCGGCCCATATCCATTCGGCCACCACAGCTTTGGATGCTCCAGATGCAGCGCCGCCGTCGTCTTGCCATCCACCGAAACGACCGCCTTGCTCTTCGCCTCCAGCGTCACCTCCTTGCGAAACGTAACCGGATCTCCCTGCCCCGTAATCGTTCCCACCAGCACGCCGCTCACAGCCTTCGCCGAAACATTCTCCACCGTAGCCGACACCGTTAGCTCCGCCGACTCATTCGACTTCGCAAGATCGCTCACCACAAACGGGTCCTTCACCACCACCGGTCCCGTAGCATCCATCGTCACCGGAAGCCATATCCCCGTATCGCGATCGCGGATCGCCATCAACCAATCCCAACCAATCGTCGACAGAAAAGTAGGCCCATCGATCGCCGTGATTCCACCATTCTTCCCCACGCCATTCGCAACGTTGTGCTCATGCGGAATACCCGGATGCGGCTGCGGAGCCACCAGCGCCGCCACCGTCGCCTCCCTGCCCGGCCTCACATACGCAGACACATCAAAGTCTCCGCGAATAAACGCTCCCCGCGTCGTCCCCACCTCGTGGCCATTCACCCACACGTCAGCCGAGTAGTTGATGCCCGCAAAATGCAGCCACGTCTGCCGCCCCTTGTACCCCGCCGGAACCATCACCGTCGTGCGATACCAATAGCTCGTCTTATTCAAGCTCTCCGGAATCGGCCGCATGTTCTCGCCATACAGCGGCTCCGGATACACCTTGTTATCCACCAGCGTCGTCAGCACCGTCCCCGGAACCGTCGCCGCATACCATCCCTCCGGCTTGAATCCCGCCGCAGAGACCACTGCGGGCGCAGCCGCAACCTTCGCCACATCCTGCAGGTTCCATCCACCCACCGTCACCGCGCCCTGCTGCGCATACGCCATCGATGCCTGCAGAATCAATACCCCAAACACCATCTTCCGAACGTTCATAAGCCGACGCATTCCCTTCAAAACTTGACTCGATAACGATATCAATGCGACGAGTCTACAACCACCAACTCACAACGCGATACCAACAACTCTTTATGCAACGATTCACGGCGAGAACCTATTCAAAGCTACAAGTAAGACCACACAAGCGCTCCTTAACCTCAAACAGCCTATAGAACATCCGTCATACAAGGAGCATGCGAACAATCTTTACTTCATCTTTCGAGAGGGCCTGGGAACGAAACTTGGAGATTCTCAGTGCCAAATCCCCGCCCGGTTTAGTACAAATCGCCGTATCCACAGCGTTTGATCTCAGCGGTACAGGCCCTTTCGTGGCATTCATGGCAATACCGAGATCGAGACCGCGCAATATCGGCAACGCTGGCAATGGTTCGGTATCAGATGAACTAGCGAGTCGCATCCGAAGGAATTTCCCAATTTTAAGGCGGCAGCGCCACGTCAAATTTGCGGTTTAAATCGGGGCTTGTCGCCCGTGTCGCCGAGCGCAATGCGCAGCTTCATCATGGCGGCATTAATGCTCCGGTCGAAGTCCACGAAGGTGTCGTTCGGCCAGAGGCCCTTGCGAATCTCCTCGCGCGAAACCACCCTGCCCTCTGCCAGAAGCAGCATGTCGAGAATCTTGAACTGCTGCTCCGCCAGGCGCAGCCTCCGGCCATCGCTGCGCAACTCAGCGGCTTCAAGGTCGAGTTCGAACGGTCCGAAGCGAACCAGGACAGGCATTTTGCGTCTCCAGACAGGAAACAATGCACGCGAGCCCAGCATCTCTCTGACAGAGGCAATCGTACAACATCATCGGTTTTCAATCACTTGCAAAAAGTCATTTCGAAGTGATCTCGAAATCACATCCAGACAATTGCTTGTTTACCGGGCGCGGACGAAAGTGGGTCGCACTTGAAACGGCTTCCTCGACTGGCGGAGATTGATCGGGCGAATCAGACTGAAGTTCCGGTAGAAGGGCGACGACATGCGATTTCTTCTCAGAGTCTCATTTCCGGTCGAAGCAGGAAACTCGTCGGCCAGGAAAGATGGTTTTGCAGCAATTCAAGCAATTCTTCAGAATCAAAAACCAGAGGCCGCCTACTTCCTCACACAGGATGGAAAACGGACGGGCCTTTTGATCCTGAACGTTAAGGATGCTGCGCAGATCGCTGAATTGGCTGAGCCATGGTTCCTGGCATTAAGCGCGGAAGCCTACTGGTCACCCATCATGGTGCCTTCAGATCTTCAAAAGGCTGCTCCCGCCATTGCCGAAGCGGTCAAGAGCTACGGACAATGCTTGTCCAGTCAGGAGTCGGATCGATCATCAACGCCCCCACTGCTGCAGACGACGTTGAGTTAGATCGAGCCTCTTGCGAGATCAGCAATGCTCCGGTCTCTATACCGGGGCCGGAGAGAAAGATTCATATGAACTTAGGACTTCGCAGCATTCTTACGACGGTCGCGATCTGTGGCTTTTTCATGACCACAACTGTAATTGGAAGAGCCCAAACTGTCGGGCAGGGGTCTTGCATTGGAGCCTGCAAGGGCGAGGTAGTCGGAATCCTGGTCGGTATAGGTGCCGGCGGCGCGGCACTTGGAATCGGCGTCTATTACGCCGTTCACCATAGCCACACTCTCACAGGCTGTGCAGGCACGAGCGCAAGCGGTCTCCAACTGCAAAGTCAGAGCGATCGGAAGACCTACGTTCTTGTGGGAGAAATAGCTGGCATCAAGCCTGGGGAGCGTGTTAGTGTCTCCGGCAAGAAGGAAAAGGGATCAGGCATTCCGCAGCAGTTTCTCGTGGAAAAGCTGACCAGGGATTACGGTGCCTGTCCGGCATCATCCTAGGTAACGCGCCATCGAGGACCATAGACCGCGCCAGGCTGAGCGATCGTGAAACGGCCACACTTTGTTTGACTCGATGCAGACGTCTTTCGGAAATAGCCATGGGCCAGGTTTAAAATCAGCTTCTTCAAATTCGAGAGGTTCTTATGAAAGCAACTCGCCGTATACCGTCTGCTCCTACCTCCATAGCCGGACTTGGGAATAGGAATGGGGATGCAAGCGAACGTCTGTCCCGCACCCGTTCGACCCGTTCAACAGATCGCCGACTGCACCTCATCTTCAGCTTCGTTGCGTTGCTGTTTTGCTTCAGCACCGTCGCGGCGTCTGCTCAGGAGGCGGTCCACGGTCCCGACTACACCTCGATCGTTGTCTTCGGCGACTCGCTCTCGGACACCGGCAACGTCGCACATCTCACCCAGGCCAAGTACGGTATCCGCATCCCGGGCACTGCGGCCGATTACACTGATGGCCGCTTCACCGACGGCGCAGACACCGCGCCCGCCGCGCAGAACTTCTTCGGCGTGTGGATTGAGCAATACGCCGCGACGCTGCCTTCGAAGCCGAAGGTGACGAACTCGCTCGACGGCGGAACCAACTACGCCTACGGATTCGCCACCACGGGCGAAGGGACCGGGGTATTCACCTTCGGCCCCTCGGACGCCCTATTCGTCGATGTCAACAACATCGGCGAGCAGATCACAACCTACCTCGCGACCCACCCGAAGATCGACGACAAGACGCTCTTCGTCGTCTGGGGCGGCGCCATCGACGTCCTCTACGCACAATCTTCAAACGACGTTGTCGACGCAGCTGTTCACCAGGTCGCCAATGTTCAGCGTCTTATCGACGCCGGAGCCTCTCAGTTCATCGTCCTCAACCTTCCGCCGCTGGGCCTCGTGCCCCGACTCAACGGCTCGCCCGCGACCGCCGTCCCCGCAACCCAGGCGAGTGTTCTCTTTAACCATTTCCTGCACGACGGCCTCGCAATCCTGCTCGACTTCAACCTGCGCCGTCACCTCCACCTGTCGCAGTTGGACGTCTATGCGCTCTTGAACAAGGTCGTCGCATCCCCGTCCCGCTACTCTCTGGTGAACGTCACCGCCAGCTCCCAGGGCGAACCTGTCAACCCTGACACCTACCTCTTCTGGGACGATCTTCACCCGACAACGCGCGGGCACAGGATCATCGCGGAGAGGGCAGCGAAGGTCATTGCGCAGAGCCATTGCCGAGACCGTGACGATCGTGATTTTGCCGATTCGCATTCACCCTGCGACCGTGACCATGCAAGCGATTCGACGGCGGCACCCCGCTAAGAAAGAGGGAGCGTTATGGGGGCTAGTGCAGGATTGGGTGGCGCTACGCAGCTCCTCGAACTTCATGGCCCGCGTCGTCCGTCGATTTCAGTGCGAGCCTGGCCTGGCACAGAAGGATTCGCCGGAGGTTACTCGAATGAAAGGTGCACGTAGGTGGTCGCGTTCGCCTCCCCTTCTTTTCTCACTCTCCCCGTCGTGGCAATTGCAGCCGTCGTTGTCTTTCTCTCTGGAAGCGCAATGCCGATAGAACATGCAGACAACAGAACCTCTGGCTCCGTCACCATCGACGCTCCAGGCGAGGCTCTGCCGCGAGCCAGTTCCAGGGAACGTCCGTGCTCGGCGTGAATGTCGGCGGGGACGTTGTGGGATTCGAGACCGACTCGAGCGGAGTGCATCATGGCCTCGTACGCGCCGCGCCCGGCACCATCACGAAGTTCGATGCGGCAGGTTCCGGCACAGCGAAAAATCAGGGGACTCTCGCCTTCAGCATCGACACAGCCGGCGACGTCACTGGCGCCTACGCAGACACGAACAGCGTCTATCACGGCTTTGTGCGCGCCGCTGATGTCACGATCACGAACTTCGATGTTACGGGCGCAGGCACAGGGAGGAATCAGGGAACCAATCCCTTTAGCATGAATGCGGGCGGGGAGATCACGGGATTCGATACGGACGCTGGCGGCGCAACGCACGGTTTCCTGCGCGCTGCGAACGGCACTCTTACCACCTTCGATGCGAAGGGCGCAGGCACAAGCAGGGGTGAAGGAACAAGGTCCTTCGGCATCGATTCGGCGGGAGATGTGACAGGATTCTACGCGGACACGAATGGCGTGTTTCACGGATTTGTGCGCGCTGCCGATGGCACGATCACGAACTTCGATGCAGCAGGAGCAGCGGCGGTCAGAAATCAGGGAACTCTCCCTTTCTGCATCGACGCGGCAGGGGATGTCGCGGGATTCTACTTTGACATCCATGGTGTGTCGCACGGCTTTGTGCGCGCTGCCGGCGGCGCCATCACCGAATTCGATGTTCCCGGCGCGGGCACCATCATGCTTACAGGAACCTTCCCCGTCAGCATGAATACCTCTGGGGTCATTGTGGGTCTCGACCTGGATACGAAGGGAGTGTTGCACGGCTTTACGCGTGCAGCCAATGGCAACATCACGACCTTCGATGTACCGGGCGCAGGCACAGGCTCGGGCTCGGGCGAATTCGAGCTTGAGGGAAGCGGAGGCTTCGGCATCAACAACTCGGGCGAGATTGCCGGATCGTATCTGGACTCAAATTCCGTCAGTCATGGCTTCGTCTACGCTGCAATGCTAACTGCGCCTAGCTTCACGGTGAGCGGCACCCCCGTGTCTCTCGCCCCCGGTGCGACAACCGGCAATACCTCGGGAATCACCCTTACCCCGAGCGGCGGCTTCACCGGCAACGTAGCGTTGACGGCAGCGATTACATCCAGCCCGACCGGCGCGCAGGATCCACCCACACTCAGCCTCGGTTCTACCACTCCCGTCGACATTACTGGCACCAGTGCGTACACGGCCACCCTGACCATCCTTACCACGGCAGCCACCACAGGCGCTCTGGCGGATCCATGGCACGAAGGGGTTGGCTGGCGAAGAGATGGCGGCGCTGTTTTGGCGTGCATCCTGCTCTTTGCTGCGCCGACAAGCCGGCGCAGATGGCGCAAAGGGGCGAGTCTGCTGGCTTTGTTCGTGATTCTCGTAGGCGGTCTGGCCGCCTGCGGTGGAGGTGGCAGCACGGACACAAATGGCCCCGGAAACTCCGGCACAACGGCGGGCACTTACACAGTCACTGTAACCGGCACCTCAGGCGCAACGGTTGAATCGAGCACCGTCAATCTTACGGTCCAATAGCCCATGAACGACCGCTGTAAGACGCGTCTGATATTCCAATGCGGCGTGAGGGATGCGAGACGGAATTGTTTGCCAGTTTGTGTCTTCTTGGTGCTGATCGCGTCAGCCCCGAGCTGCGCGGCGCAACCCGAGACACTGACCGTAAAACTGGGGCTCAACTGGAGAGCCATACACACGAGGCAGGAGAGAGGCCATGTAACCATCGGATGTCTTTCCAATAGCGGCAGTATCCCTCGTCCAGACTTTGGCCCGTGAGGAACAATTAGGCTTTTATTTCCTCTCGCAGACGGAGATAGCCACCATGCCTTCGCCGAAGTAAATTCGCGAGCCATCGGTCTCCAGTCTGCCGGAGTTGGCTTTGACCCCACCGTCGCTGGTGAGCTGGGTTGCCGTCGTCACCACCGGAACCGCTGGCGGTTGCCTCCACCACCACACGGACAGCGCTCCAGCAAGCAGAATTGCCGCCGCCGCCCCGACCCAGGTCCACCAGCTCTGCGCGGCCGCCTCGCGCGGCGCGGCGACCCCTGTCCCGCCCGCATCAAAAAGCGCCTCGAGCGCGAACCCAAGATCGGACACATGCTGGAAGCGGCGCTCCGGCTTCTTCTCGAGGCACCGGTTCACTATCCGCTGCAGCGCGGGAGGAAGATTCTTCACCGGCTGCTCCAGCGGCGGCGGCTCTTCATTCAGAATTGCGCTCAGCGTCTCCGCTGATGGGCCCCTTCTGAATGCTCGCTGGCCGGTCAGCATCTCTAGAGGACGACCCCGAAGGCGAAGATGTCGCTGCGCGGATTGGGAGCGTGTCCCCGCAGCTGCTCGGGCGCCATGTAGCCGACGGTGCCCGACACCTCGCCGCTCTCAGCGTGGTATGCGAGCGTAGCCGTCGTGCTGTCGGCCGGTTCGGGCTGCGTGAGTTTGGCCAGACCGAAATCCAGGATCTTGAGGCGCCCGTCCCTCGTGATGAATAAATTTTCAGGCTTAAGATCGCGATGCACTATCCCCGCATCATGCGCAGCAGCCAGTCCACGAGCCATCTCAATGCCGCAATCGCAGGCTTCGCGGGGCTGCATCGCACCGCGGCGCAGGCGATCCCTCAGAGTCTCTCCCTGCAGCAGTTCAGTCACGATGTAAGGACAACGATCGTGCTGGCGACGTGAAAGATCGAGACAATATTCGGATGATTCAGAGCGGCAGTCGCCTGTGCCTCCCGCTCGAAGCGGTGCAGACGCTCTTGGTCTCCTGACCAATCCGCGGGCAGCACCTTGATCGCCACGTCCCGCTTCAGCGCCGGGTCGCGGGCGCGATAAACTTCACCCATTCCCCCCGCACCCAGCGGAGCGATGACTTCATAGGTACTCAGCCGAGAGCCGCTCGCTAGTCGCATCGGTGGGCGGAACTATACCGCGCAACGCAATGCTTCGCAGAAGCCAACACATTCCGACCACGCGAGAGCAGTGAAGCGTCGATTGCACGGCAGCCGATTCATCGTCTGTCAAGCCTCTGCCTGAAGCGCGGTCAGCCACGAAAGAGCAGGTGGAGCAAGCGCAGCACAAGTCTGTATGATTGCGGTGGGCCAGGAAGCGATAATGGAAATTATGGTTTACCTGATCAAGCGATGGAGGGCTTATGCCGGGACCTTTGTATCAATATATGGAAGACGATCATGAGAGGCTTGACTCATTATTGCAACGCGCCGAGGCCCGGACCGGTGTCATGGATGCGGAGTCGTACCATGAATTTCGTAAAGGTCTTCTGCGGCATATATCCATGGAAGAGAAAATCATATTGCCTGCCATCGCCAGGTGGCAGGGCGGCAGGAAGGCAGCCATAGGGGAACGGCTTCGCCTCGACCACGGAGCACTTGTTGCGCTTTTAGCTCCTCCGCCAACGCCGTCCATCATGCTTACGATGCGGTCGATCCTTGAAGTTCACAACCAACTCGAAGAGCAGGAAGGCGGCTTCTACGAATTGATGGAAGACATGGCCGGGCCGGAGGAGGAGCAAATGCTCGCTCAACTCAAGGCCGCCCCGCCCGTCCCCGTGTTGCCTAACAATGACAAGCCGGAGGTTTTTGAAGCGGCGAAGAAGGCTGTGGCGAGGGCTGGTCACGAATTCAAGGTGGCATCCTGGACTGCCAAGGAGCCTGCCGTTCATCCAACCGGATTTTGATTTTCACCCATGCCATTCTCTTCCCATGAATCGACCAGTTGAGGCCGCCGGGTTTTGAGAAACTTCTCCACGCCTGATATCGCCAAGGAGGTTCAACTTCCGTTCAGATCGTCATTCGGGAACGACCCGGATTATCTCCCCACAAGCCGACATCTCGGTACGAACACGAACATCAATGAGGGCATTGGCGATTGAGGCCCAATTGAGATGGGCGACACTTGACCAGCTTCTGGAGAATGACAACCAGAGATCGACCAGCTTATGCCGCTTGGGGGGTGGCTGCTTTTACCTCAGTGTTTGATAGCAAGTGCAGCTAGCTTCAGCAATATGCATGCCTCTTAGAGGCGCCCCGTATAAACTTCCACAAACCAGGGTTCTGATGCCCAGCTTGAGATGATCTCCTCCCGTCACCTCTATCGAAGATCAACATCCAAGGTTGACCCGGAATATTCAAGCGGCCTTGACCTGGATGGCATCGCTGCACCGGCACCGGACCCCGGAGAAACGAGGACGACCTCGAACGCAATGGTCTTGGCCATTCCCGGATACGATCCCATACGCGCACCGAAGGTAAGGGTTCGGCTTTTGTCGTTCCAATGAATTGGGATCGTTACATACTGACCTTTCTCATAGTCGTAAGAGTCGCCAGCGTCTCTATAGAGATTGAAGTCAGCATCCGCGCCGGGGTAAACCCGAATCTCGATCGGGTCCTTGGCGCTCTCGGCTGCGTACTGGCTTGGTGCGCCGAGAGGAACGATGGAGCCTGCCTTAATAAAGAGAGGGATGCGGTCAAGGGGAGCACTGGCTTCGATCTGCTGATCGCCTGCAACTCGCTCTCCAGTCCAGAAGTCATACCAGCCGGGAGCGGGAGGCAGATAGACTGACCGCACAGTAGCCCCCTGAGTTGTGACCGGACTCACCAGAAAGGAGGGGCCAAACATGAACTCGTCGTCTATATAGCGAACTCGTACATCGTTGCGCCAATCCATTACGAGTGGACGCTGGATGGTGTAGTCCTCATGCGTGACCTTCCAGGCGAGTGAGTAGGTGTAGGGCAGAAGACGTGACCGAAGCTTGTCGTAAGCAATCAGTGTGGGCGTCTGCGCTCCGTAGGAGAACAGCTCATTCGCAGGGCGATGGCCGTGGGTCCGCAGGATAGGGCAGAAGGTGCCGAACTCAAACCAGCGAGTGTAGAGTTCCTGATATTGAGGATTGCTCGGCGCATTCTCCTCTGGTGTTGTGTATCCGGCGATGTCGGTAGTCCAGTAAGGCATGCCCGAGAGTGCAAAATTCAGCCCTGCGGCGATCTGCCGGCGGAGCACAGGGAAGGTGCCGAAGATGTCCCCTGACCACTCAACCGTTGCATTGCGCTGCTGCCCGGCGAACGCAGAGCGCGTTAGCAGAAATATCCGTTTCTTGTCCGTCTCCTGGCGCCAGTGATCGTAGACATTTCCTGTGTGCATGAGCGGAACGATATTAACGTAGAGCGCACCGGGACCGATGTGCAGTTGCTTGTCTTCGAGGACCGCATCGCTCTCACCTTTCCAGGTCTCGGGCTCGGAGCTGTCTAACCAAAAGCCATCCCACCCCTGTGCGAAGAGCGGCTTGATCAAGTGATTCCAGTAATAGTCGCGTGCCTCGGGGTTTGTTGGGTCATAGTCCGGTGTGCCGGGTATCAGGAGATGCTGGGCGAGCATTGCCTTGTAAATGTCTGATGCTGGATCAAGCACAGCCCATGTGGAGATGATGGCATGTACATGCTCCTCATGCAGCTTGCGCAGCGCTTCGGGCACGTCAGGATACGGCGCGAGATAGGCCTTTGAGAACTCGGGATCACCCTGTGTCTTCCACCAGAACCAGTCCTGCACAATAGTGTCGAGCGGTACGTGCTGCGCGCGATACTCTCCTGCAATATCCAGCAGCTGCCTGGCCGAGGTGTATCGATCCTTGGACTGAATGAAGCCGTAGGCCCACTCGCCAAAGAGTGGAGCATGTCCAGTCAAATTGCGGTAGTGATGGATGACGGTGTCCATCTCCGGACCATAGAAGAAGTAATAGTCCACGCCATCGGCGGCATTGGCGGTCAGCTTCATCTCACGCGCAAAACGATTGTCAAAGTAGGACTTTGAGGCAGTGTTCCAGAGCAGGCCATAACCATTCGTTGAGAGAAGCAGTGGAACAGCGATGTCGCTGTTAGTCTGCGCCAGCTCAACAACCGAGCCGCGGTAGTTGAAGACACCGCTTTGGTGTTGTCCCAACCCGTACAAGCCTTCCTGCATCTCCGGATCAAAACGATCGCTGACCTGATAGAAATTTCGGCCATCGATGGTCGTAGGTGTGTATCGGCGGGGCGTGCGCGAGTCTTCCTGGAGAAGAAGTTTGCCTTGAGAGTCCTGAATGCGCAGGGCTCCCGTTGTGAGGTCGGCACTGACGTTAAGTTGCGCGGTAGATAGATGTGCAGTGCCTGCGGCGCTGGCGAAGCTGCTCGCGAAAGGGCTGCAAGGAGCAATGATCCACGGCTGAGGCTCCGGCGTCGCAGCTTGCACAGCGGCTGGCTTTGCAACCACATGCACTACGTCCGCACCGCAGAATGTGATCTGCACGGTCTCGTGGCTGTTGCTCAACTGCATCCCACCGCCGGCAGCCTGCGCAGTCATCGGCTGCAGAACGGGCTCTTGCGCCTCCGCGGATCCCCCAGACATGCTTACAGAGATCACGAGTGCCGGGAGCGCAAGCAACAGCGCAAATCGGGACGATGCCGCGCGCGGAAGGAACAAGAGAATCTCCTGACGAAACACCACCCTATCAGGCCGCATGCTGGTTACGGAAGGGCAGACTCACTGGACGAGAGTGCTACTCTTCTCTCTGTCTGGTCCTACGCGCAATGACCGGTGTAATGGACCTTGATGGAGAGGTGAAGCTGCGATGTCGTTCCTGCTGCGCTTGCTGCTGATTGTCGTCGTGTGCGGTTCGTTGGAACCTGCTCTACGCGCGCAAGACCACACGGTGGTTTTTGTGCAGCCCGGTTTCCCGGCTGCGGACGCTGGCCAAATTCCAGAATCCGCGCTAACGCAAGGCATTCAGGAAGCGCATCTCGTGAATGCAGCACAGTTGGACGACGCTCTGGCTTCACCACAAACGGACCTGCTGGTGCTGCCGTATGGCTCTGCCTACCCGGAAGCTGCATGGCCGTCGATCCTGCGCTATCTCGACCGTGGCGGCAATCTTATTGTGATCGGCGGAAAGCCTTTCACGCGCGCCGCCTATCGGGACGGAGATACCTGGCGACTGCGCTCGCCGAGCGTCGCGGCTTCGCTCGAACTATTTATTCAGGGCTATCAGGCCACGCCCGGCTCGCAGGCGCTGCGCTTCCAGCCCAACGCCGACATTGAACCGCAGCTGCAGCCCTTCGCGTGGAAGCAGGCGTATAGCCCGGTCATACGCCTATCCGTCACACCCACTTCACAGCATGAGCTCGGTTCGTCGGGCAGCGAAGACGCGTATCTGACCACGCTCGCCTGGGGGACGCAGGATGGCCACAAGCTCGCTGCTCCGGTGCTGCTGATCGACCATGTTCACAATCGCTTTGTCGGGGGGCGTTGGATTTTCCTTGCCTGCACTCCGGAAGGTAGCAGCTTGAACGACCCACAACTGTTACACACCTTGCAGGTACTGGCTCTTCGGCAAAATGACCGGTTCACCTTCCTTCCGCGGGTGCCTTTGTTTCTTCAAGGAGAGGCACTTGAGTTTCAATTCAGGCCAGTCAATAGCGAGGCCGTGCAGCCGGGCGATGTGCTGAAAGTAAATGTGCACGCCGAGGGTGCCGCGCCGCAAAATCTTACTTTCTCTGCCGATGCCGCACAGTCGATCACGCTGCCGCAAAGCGCAGCATCTGGCAGCGGTTTGCATACGGTCGACACCGTGCTTTGGCGAAACGGCGCACGTCTCTGGACATATCACTCAGGCTTCTGGATACGTGACCTTGCGTGGCTGCGCGGCGGTTCGCGTCTGAGCGTGAATGCCGACTACTTCGAGCTCAATGGCAAGCCGCTGCCCGTCGTCGGCACCACGTACATGGCAAGCGACGTGGATCGTGAGTTTCTAGCCGAACCGAATGCGTACGTCTGGAACCAGGACATGCAGCAGATTCACTCGTAAGGACTCAATATGATCCGTTCAGGTATCTGGTCCGGATGGGATCAGTTGGTGAATCCGGATAAGTCCGTGCGGGAAGACACTCTTCGCGCGATCGAGGCTTTTCTCATGACGGCACGGAGCTATAACCTGCCCGTCCAGTTCAATCTGTTCGCCTTTCTTCCGGATGTCTTCGGCGGCAGCAATGCCTACCTCGACCCGGCGGCCCGACAGTTACAGGACCGCTACGTCTATTCCCTGGTGAAGCGGTTTCACGAGGTGCCTTTTCTGGCATGGGATCTGATCAACGAGCCGAGCGCAAACGGCAATTTGTGGAAGACGCTGCCGATGCGCGAGCCGTATGAAGAAGCAGCATGGAGACAATGGATCAGAGATCGCTACCCCGATCAGGCCGCGCTGCTCGCAGCATGGGCGGAGCCCTCGTTCGGAGTGGGCCGTGCTCTGCAGGCAAACCCCACCGATGTGCCGCCAGAGGTAGCTGCCGCCGATCCTTATGCGCTGCCAACACCGGCGGCGTTTGCCGCGGATGGCGTGCGCGGCGGCGCGAACCCGCTCAAGGTGTATGACTACATGCTGTTCACTCAAGACGTTTTTGACGGCTGGGTCAAGCATGAACGGGCTACGATCCGCGAAGCAGGTTCAAACCAGCTGGTCACCGTTGGAGAGGATGAGGGTGGCGTCGCTGGCCGCCTTTCTCCTGCGTTCTTTTCACCTGATGTCAGCTTTACGACCACCCATACATGGTGGGATTTCGACAGCGTATTGTGGGCCGCACTCTCTGCGAAGATGCCGGGCGAACCCATGCTGATCCAGGAGATGGGCGAGCAACGCAGGCTGAACCAGGACGACCAACTTCGATTTTCGGCGCAGGAGGAGGGCTGGCAGCTCGCACGGAAGTTCGCGATCTCATTCGCCCAGGGCGCTGGTGGACTGGAGTGGGTGTGGAACGTGAACGCCCGGATGGCCAACGACAATGAAACCCCGATCGGCGCCATCAGACCGGATGGAACAGAGAAGCCAGAGGCGCGCGTGCTTGCAGACTTCGCGCACTTTGTGAGCCGAAGCCCGCAGAGCTTCACCTCGATCGAGCCGCCCGCAGTCACTATCGTGACTTCGCAGTCGCTGCTCTATACCGGCATGTGGGGCCTCGCAGTCGATACGCAGAAGAAATCGTTGCGCGCCCTTGCGTACTACGATCACACCCCTGCAAGACTCTTGCCGGAGAACCGCCTGGCGCAGCTCGGAAAGCCAAAACTTGTCATTCTGCCTGCACCGCAAGCACTGACCGATGTGGCATGGCAGCAACTGCTCGACTATGTGGCACACGGGGGCTGTCTGCTGGTCTCTGGCCCAGTGCAGTATGACGAGCACTGGCAACCGGTTGACCGGCTTACGCTTCTTCATCTTCAGGCGACCGTTGGGCCAATTGATGTCCGACAGTCGACACTCACGCTACCCGGCAGCGAGCGCGCGCTGCAGATTACCTATCCGGCAGCGGTGCAGCAGGCGCCTATCGATGCCCTGCGCTTCAAGGATGGAGCCTCGGTGGAAGTGATTCACCATGGCGCGGGCAAGATCATCTGGGCCGCCGATCCGATTGAGTTCTCAGAGGACTACGACTCCACAGCAGCGCTCTACACGTATGCCCTCAGCCAGGCATCT
>DATCDL010000373.1:0-3764 GCA_036510715.1 Acidobacteriaceae bacterium | reverse complement strand
GACCACCTGCCCGCTCGTCGGGGCCCGCGACGCGGGCG
Organism: Acidobacteriaceae bacterium; assembly: GCA_036510715.1. GTDB lineage: Bacteria > Acidobacteriota > Terriglobia > Terriglobales > Acidobacteriaceae > Granulicella. The sequence continues at coordinate 3,726 of DATCDL010000373.1, read as the reverse complement.
TCTACCATTACCGCAAGCGCATCCCCCCCCTCCAGGCGCTCCCCGACTACTTCATCATTCACATGTCGGCCGACAACCGGTTCATCCTGTTCGTTAACGGGACGCGCAACGGGGACGGCCCGGCTCGCAGCGACCTGGCCCACTGGCGCTACGAAACCTACGACATCGCGAAGGCCCTCTAAGTCGGCGACAATGTCCTTGCAGCCACAGTCTGGAATGGCGGGGGCTTGTAGCCGCTGGCCCAGATGAGAGACCAGACGCGCTTCATCCTGCAGGGGGACTCCCCCGCCGTATGGCCAACATTGCTTCGATTTAATCCGAAGCAATATTGGCCACTAAAGATCTGAATACTGAGCCTATGCGGACTGGAAGACTCTTAAGAATAGGAAGTTATATCACCTAATGAATTTGGACGATGTGGCCATCTTTGCTTCCGCAGACACCGAGGAAGCAAAGATCACTCCATCGCCGACGACTGGCTGACTTTGCCGGCCGAACCTAGATGGAGCGGCCCTGGGCAGTCGTTAGCGAGGAAGGTCTGAAGCGAACTTTGGCGTTCCCGCCGAAGCGTTCGCCAAGCCGGCTCAGTCTGCCGCGGCCTAACTGTCTCGAACCACAAGGACCGAAAACCAATGACAGCCCATGCAATTTGCCCCCGCGAAGTGCCTCCAGTTCCCTCGCGGACAAAGCCGGCGCCGATCAGTGTTTATCCGCTAACAGCGTAATCTTGTGAATTTGGGGTGGCTCCGCGAGAAGCTCGCCAGCTTTGCTCATTAGGGCCTTCGCGATCGGACCCTCCAAGTGAGCCTGACGCCCAGCCTCTGTCTCGAAGGTGTCAAAGATCCCGAAGGAACCTTCGTCCTCGGCGAATGCATACCAAGTGATCGTTTGCGATTCCTGCTGCGCGAGAGGCAGAGCGGACTTCAGAAATGCCTCCACTTCTGCGCGCTTTTCAGGTTTCGCCTTGAGGTGAGCGTACAATGCGAATTTGGCCATAAATCTAAGGAAGTTATTTCTCCGCTTTTAACAAGCAGTTTGAGCCAGTTCCCAGCTAGCTCTCATGGTACCCTCCTCGCCTCCTCAGCTGCCTCGCTGATCTCACCAAGGGCGCACCCAAGATCGAGATAAAGGACGGGCTCCTGTCGTTTTGACGTTTTAAGCGCCCTACCCTGGACGAAAAGTAAGCGTCCGATCGACGTCCCTCTATTGTCACCTTGAGTGACCTTTAGTGCGATCCCGGAGTGACCATTGGGCATGTGAGGTCGCCCTGGTTTGACGGACACGATTAACCTCATCGAGGTTTGGGGCGGCAAATTCACGGTAGACTTAGTGACGACCAAGTAATAGTCGTTGCGGGGCCATCCAACTATCTGGTGGCAACGATTCTCCATATCGAGGAAATGAGCACTGTCCGCGTACTTGTCGGCACCAAAAAAGGGGCGTTCGTCCTGACGTCCGACGGCAAGCGCAAATCGTGGGCTGTGGATGGACCGTTTTTCGGAGGCTGGGAGATCTATCATGTGAAGGGCTCGCCTGCCGACCCAAATAGGCTGTACGCATCGCAATCAAGCGGCTGGTTTGGGCAACTGATCCAACGCTCCAATGACGGCGGCAAAACATGGGCACCTGTTGGCAATGCATTTACTTACGGTGGCGTCGCTGGCACCCACCAGTGGTATGACGGCACGGCCCATCCCTGGGAATTCAAGCGGGTCTGGCACCTCGAGCCGGCGCTTGCAAACCCCGAGGTGGTCTATGCAGGAGTGGAGGACGCGGCACTCTTCCGCTCGGACGACGGCGGGGCTACCTGGCACGAGCTGTCGGGGTTGCGCCGGCATGGTTCCGGCCCGCGCTGGCAACCCGGTGCCGGAGGAATGTGCCTGCACACTATCCTGCTGGATCCGGTCAATCCTGGCCGGATCTTCATTGCGATTTCAGCGGCGGGGGTCTTTAGGAGCGACGATGGCGGCGAGACATGGCGACCGATCAACCGCGGTTTGAGGTCGGAGCACATTCCCGACCCGACCGCCGAGGTCGGACATTGTGTGCACCGCATCGCTATGCATGCATCGCGCCCCAACGTGCTCTTCATGCAAAAGCACTGGGATGTCATGCGCAGCGACGATGCTGGCGAGTCATGGCGCGAGGTGAGCGGTAATCTGCCGAGCGACTTCGGATTCCCCATCGAGGTGCACTCCCATGAGCCTGAGACCATCTACGTTGTTCCGATCAAGAGCGACTCGGAGCACTATCCGCCCGAGGGAAAGCTGCGGGTTTACCGTAGCACGTCCGGGGGAAATGAATGGGAGGCATTGACGCGCGGCCTCCCCCAGCAGGACTGCTATGTTAATGTGCTGCGCGATTCCATGGCTGTCGACTCGCTCGATCCCTGCGGGGTGTATTTTGGCACGACAGGTGGGCAGGTCTACGCGTCCCCGGATGGCGGCGACAATTGGACCGCGATTGTGCGCGACCTGCCGAGCGTCCTCTCGGTTGAGGTGCAGACGATTCGATGATCCAGGTCGTACTCCCTGCTCATTTAAGAAATCTGGTAGGCATGCAGGGCCCCCTGGTGCTTGAGGTGGCGGGTATTGCGACACAGCGCTCCATCCTCGACGCCGTTGAGGCTTCCCATCCTGTGTTGCGTGGCACCATTCGGGACCGCGTCACGTTGCGGCGCAGGGCATTCGTGAGGTTCTTCGCCTGCGGTCAAGACGTGTCACTCGATCCCGACGACGCGCCATTGCCCGAGGCAATTGCCGCAGGAAAGGAGCCATTCCTAATAATTGGCGCAATAGCCGGGGGATAGCCTCCGGCCGCCCCAATCAAAGGACCTGGCAGGCTTCTCCGAACTCCAGGCGCGGTCCGCGCGGATGGAGCTTTGTGGCGTCACCATAGCCGATATTGCAGAGGAAGTTTGATTTGATGGGACCTGCAGCAATGAATTCCCCGTTGGTCGCGCCGGTCGATGGCGCCCCCTCGGAAAAGAATTCAAGGTCGACCTTCGCATTGTCAAAGCCGGACATCGGGCCGCAATCGAGGCCGAGCGAGCGCGCCGCGAGCATAAAATAGGCGCCTTGCAAGCTGCCGTTCCGCATCGCGGTGGAGGCTGACAGTTCCTGCGACTTGGCAAACATCTCCTTTGCGCCAGGCATTGCAGGAAAGAGCCTTGGCAGGAGCTCGTAGAATTTCGAGTCGTAGGCAATGACTGCAGTGACTGGGGCCGCCATGGTTTTGTCGACATTGGCAGGCTGCAAAGCGGGTCGAAGCCGTTCCTTGGCCGCTCGGGTGCTCAGGAAGAGTATGCGCGCCGGGCAGCAGTTGGCACTCGTCGGTCCCCATTTCATTAAGTCATAGAGTTGATGCAGTAGGCTGTCCTCGACGTGACGATCGAGCCACGCGCTGTGGGTCCTGGCCTCAACAAATAAGACATTGTGAGCGTCGTCGCTCAGGGGATGGGTTGTGCGGTCCAGTGTGGCGGTGTTCATGGCAGCGTTTTGGAGTTTAGATTGCTGGTCGAATTGTTGGTTCTACGAGGAATAGACAGCAGATAGGCTTCAGCTGTTGCCCGAGATTGAGTACTACTCTGTCAGACTCGAATTAGGTAGTTTGGTGTCGGCGATACCTCTTTTAGGAGGCATTCAGCGACCCCTACTTCCGGATGTTAGCGCTGGGTGATGGCCTTCCGAATGGCTGCCAGAGGGGCGCCATCCTGAAAAACCACGG
>DATCDL010000372.1:0-7708 GCA_036510715.1 Acidobacteriaceae bacterium | reverse complement strand
CGGGCTAAGGAAAGATGTCAAAAGCGAATCCTAAAGAAATGGGCCTTTCTCTATTACATTTTCATGTGTGTATTCATTGCGGGAGTGCCTTTCGCAGAGAAGAAGTGGAAGGGCGGGTGCATACGACAGGGCTTTTTGTCTGCCCCAAATGCGGTAAAGAAGGACCGTTGAATATCGAAATCCATGAAGTCGGCGATGATGAGTCTCAGATAGTCAAAGCTCAATGAATCACATCGCCAGCGGAAGTTTTCTCTGGGCCGTCTGACCGATAACACCGAACTTTCTTCCGGCAGCCTTGACGAACTCATTCACGAGTCGCGATTTGCTGTCTACGCGCACCGCAAGGCTTGTGACAAGGCGAAGGCGGGGTTCAGCCAAAGGCCGCATCGTAATGCCATCACGAGCGATTCTCCATGCTGCGGATCGTGGCAAAAACGCAAGGCCATCATGCTCACGGATCAGCTCAGAGGCTTCTTCGGGGCTGGTGAAATTGTAAATGTCCGATGGATAGGCACCTCTTTCCGCACCGACAGAATGAATGGTGTCGTACAAATAGGGGTTTGCGTGCTTCCCGAGCACCATCCAGTTTCGCTTGTGCATCTGCTCCAGGCGAACTTCTCTGTATGCCGACAATTCATCCGCCATCGGCATTGCAATGTAAAAGGGATTGTCCGCAATATTCAGAACGCTTAGCTGTGGTTTTTGAGGGACACCGGTCATCACAGCAAGGTCCAACGCGCCTGTGCTGACTTGCCGGGCAAGTTCATTGGAAAAGTTGCTCCAGAGCTTGATCCTCATCTCGGGGAAGAGTGAAAGCTGGATCGAAAGAAGTGTCGAAACCAGAATCGGTTCCGTATAGGAAGACTTGCCGATATTGAGGATTTCATTCGGCCCATCGAGGACGGCCCGCGCGGACAGAACCGCGCGTTCTGCATGGGAAACAACTTCACGCGCCTCGACGATGAAAACCCGCCCTGCTTCTGTGAGTTCAGCAACCTGATGGCTGTGCTTGAAGACCTGAAAGCCGAGACCACGCTCCAGCTTGAAAATCTGTTTGCTGAGTGTGGATTGGCTCATGTTCAGCCTGTCGGCTGCTCTTGAGAAATGAAGTTCTTCGGGCAAGCACAATCGCGGCTTGCAGCAATCGGATCTCCGGGAGAACCATGTCTATCCTCCAGTGTGCGGGTTCTGGGAAGGACAGCAAACACTTCAATACGGGTGGGATCACCCGCTCAATGCAAGTAATTGTAACCCCACATCGCGTTTATTGGCAGTGAGATGAAACGGCGCAAGAGGCATCGTCATTCCAAAAAGGAATGACGCTCGCTCAAAATTTCATTGGACGCGAGGCGTAAAGCCAAACATGATGACTCTGAGTTGCAACGCTAAACAAGCGACCGGGATGGGAGCTGTGATTCAACCCCAAACCGGCGTGAGGGAAGCAAAGTTGCGGCTTCGGAGTCGAACCTATGGAACATCATCTTCTGGATGCTCAAGAGGCCGCTCAGATTCTTCGGATGGACAAGCGGACGCTGGTTCGTTGGGCGCGTATCGGCTACGTTCCCGCGCACCCGCTAGGCGAGGGAAAACGGAAGCTGTGGCGGTTTCGTGAGCACGAACTATTGGCGTGGGTCGAGGCAAGAGAAACAGAGAAAAAACGGCCACCGGCGAGTACCATAAATATAGCCATCAGCGCTCATGCAAGGAGAACAGCATGAGCCGTTTCCAACAAGGAAGTCTTTTGAAACAGAAGCGCAAAAGCGGGCCGGACGTATGGGTGTTTCGCTGGTATGACGACACCAACGGTACACGCAAGTACAAAAAGCGCGTTCTCGGCAAAGTGACAGATATGCCACTACGCCGGGATGCGGAAAAGGCCGTGGCCGACTTTCGCGCCAACATCAACGTCGAGGTAAGAGTCCCACAAACGGTCTCCGAACTCGCAGCCCACTATCGGAAACACGAACTGACAGCCGACAAAAAAGCGTTCGCAACGATTGAGTCAACGTCGATCTATCTATCGAATCACGTTGTTCCCAAATGGGGTAATGCTTCGTTATCGGATGTTCGTACCGTGGAAGTCGAGCAGTGGTTACACTCTTTGCCTTACGCTCCAGCAACACGAAGCAAAATCCGCAACATTATGTCGGCGTTGTTCAATCATGGCATCCGGCATGAATGGATACATCGGAATCCCATCACCAAAGTCCGGGCCTCTGCCAAACGGCTACGGGAACCGGACGTGCTCTCGCCCGCTGAGTTGTCGGCGTTGATTGCGGAGCTGCCGCTCCGTGAGAAGGCGATGGTGATGGTGGCGGCCAGCACAGGACTACGGCGCTCCGAACTCATCGCGCTTACATGGAGAGATATCGACCCGCTGTTGATTCAGGTCAATGTCCTTCGCTCCTGTGTTCGGAATCACTTCGGAGACACGAAAACCGAAGCCAGCCGTAGGCCCGTCCCGTTGCATTCATCCGTGGTCGAATGCCTGAATGAGTGGCGTAAGGAGTCCAAGCATAACGGCGATGACGACTTCCTCTTTCCATCCAATCGGAAAGAGGGGAAACAGCCGATTACGCCCGACATGGTGCTCAAGAAGGTCATCCGCCCGGCTCTACTGCGGGCGAAGATCATCGGCAAGGTGATCGGATGGCACAGCTTCCGTCACTCTCTGGCAACCAACCTGAGAGCGTCCGGTGCGGACCTGAAGACAGCCCAGGAACTCCTGCGTCACGCAAACTCTCGGATCACGCTCGACATCTACACGCGAGCGATCTCCGAGACGAAGCGGGATGCCAACAACAAAGTGATGGAGATGGTTCTGGAAGCCGGAAAGCCAAAAAATTCAGCACCCTCGCCAGCACCCTCGCAACGGGAGCCATTGCTGCTTGAGGGCAGCAAAAAAGGCGCTGAAAACTTTCAGCACCCTTCAGCACCCTCGCGGGCTGAAACCTTGATTGTCACTGTGCCATAAACCTTTTATTTTCTTTGGTTTATGGCGGGGACGACGGGGCTCGAACCCGCGACCTCTGCCGTGACAGGGCAGCGCTCTAACCAACTGAGCTACGTCCCCAAGAAGCTTTTCAACAACTTGGAATTATGTCACATAGAATCAAGCGTTTCGCAGCTTTCGCTATTTTCGCTTCATTCTACCGTGTCGCTACTTTAGACCTGAATTACGGGGTTGTTTGGACACCAAGTGGACACCAAACTGGACACCAAAGCCATTCCCGCTGCGACAAAGTCAAGTGTACCAGATGAAGCGCGGGTTTTGGTGTCCAGGGCATGTCACCGGAAGAATTCTTGACCCAGAACTCAGATTACTGCCTGTGCTCTTTAGCCTAACTCTTTAGAACGTCGCACGGAAGGTCGAGCGCGCTCCTTGAACGCCCTCCTGCGACCTTCAGAATCGGCCATACGCGCTTCTGAATATCGGGATCAGCCGAACAGTTAAAGGGCTCTCGGCCCGGCCTTCATAACCCCAATGTGCGTCTAATCTGACGTGGCTCGCCATCTTGACTGTCCGAGCGTGCTAGACCGCTAATTAAGAAGGTCTTGGAGTTGGCAGAGTGAAGCCCGACAGTTGCTCAACCTGCCTTAGGAAAGCTGATGGTTTCATTTCGAGCGAGGCGCAAATGTCGAAGATGCTACGCAGCGAGGGATTGGTTTTTCCGAGCTCGATGAGACTGAGGAAGGCTCGTTCATAGCCGGATTTTGCTGCTAGGGCCTCCTGGCTCATCTTCAATCGCAACCGATGCTTCCGCAGCAGCTGTCCGAATGCCGCGGATGGATCAAGTTTCGGGTTGTTCTTTGAAGGTGATGCCACGTCCCACTGTGGCATCGCAAGTATATTACGCGCCGCTTATAATACTTGCGGAGCATCGAACCCGAGCCCAGCAGACCTAAGGCTTCATCAGAGAAGTGGCTGCATATCCTATAGGGATGGGCCAAATGTACGATGGAAAGCGAGGTTCTGCGGATTGTCCTTTCGGCCGCACATTGAATCTTGTTTGAGAGAATCAGATGGTAGAAAAGCGCCTGATCCAGGTGAAAGTCGTGATTTTTCCCGGCGAGGAGGGTTTCAATGTCTTGATCTGGGGAAAATGGATCCAGGGGTCGATGCGTGTCCGGCATTTCGAGACCCGCACGAACATGGTCGCAACTCTTTCGAGATTGGGAATCGTCAACTCCGAAGAGGCTCAGCTGCTTGAGAACTTCACGTTTGAAGACACCTGCCCCTGTTCTCGGCTGAAGTCGACGAAGGATCGCTAGAAGGCCACGGCTTCCGCGCAGCCTGATCGTCTTAGGCTATCTGCCTTAGACGGGCGGTCACATTGAGTGGCCTGTGACCTTTGCCGTGACAGAAGTGCTTTTGGTTGGTATCTCATTGAATTCATGAGCACCCTTGGCTACCAAAAGCACTGTAAGTCATTGATAAATTCCGTAGGCAAACCTTCAGCACCCTCGCCAGCACCCTCATCGACCTCTGCTTTCTGATTACAGACCTCTGCCGTGCGGGCAGAAGGTCGTCATTTTCCCGAGGGTGCGGACGAGGGTGCTGAAAAGGGTGCTGGAGCACCCTTGCGAAAATCTCCGCAGCGTTTTCAGGTGGATAGCGAGCCGACCTCTGCTTTTTCGAGCCTCTCTGCCCTCATGCGACGCGATTTTTCCCAAATAGCAGGGCAGTTGGGTCAGTTTGAATCACGGAGGAGCGAATGTTTGGTTATGAAACTCAAAGAGCGATCCTGTTGGATTACGGACGACAAGCCGACATATCAGGACTAGTCACCCCTCGATGAGTGACTCGGCGATGATGCACGAATCCACCTACACTCCCCTCCATTTCGAACATCTCCGGTCCTGCGGCGTTAGCGCCGATACTGCTCGTCGGTCACATGCTCCATCCACTCCACATACTTACCGTCCTTCTTCTCCTGGATAGCGATGTGAGTCACAGATGTGGTGGGAGCGGCTCCATGCCAGTGCTTTTCGTTTGGTGAAAACGACACAATATCTCCGGGATGGATCTCTTCGACCGGTCCGCCTAGTCTCTGTGCCCATCCGCAGCCGGCATAGGCTGCCCCTCCACTTACCTTCAGGTACATGGATTCTCTAACGTAGACGCCATCAAGGCCGCCACCGTTCATTAATATGCTGAGCTCGGAAACCAGACACAACTTCTAGCCTTTATGGATTGTTTTCATCTGATTGGAGTGCTCACTCTGCTTGCAGCACCGTTCGTCCTACTTACCAATACTTTCAAGATGCGACGCAAAGCTCCAGAAGGCTATTGATTCGTAGGCACGAGTCGCTTCGCCTCGTAGAGCTACAAAGCAAGCTATCGAATCGCCCAATGGGACTGCCTTTGTGCAGTCGAGGATCCTTGCATCTACTAACGCGACAGGCGGAGCCTATGCTCCCCCTTCAACTCTGCCGAAAAGCGGCGATAGTCGTCGCTTGCACCGATACCAAGGTATTGACCGATACCATCGTCCAATAGATTCCTCACCTGGCTTTTGGCCTAATCGCACTGTGGATTGATTCCGAGCCATCGGACTGACCCAATCCCAGGAGCGAATAATGACAGCTATAAAGACTGTAATCGTAACAGGCGCATCGCAAGGTATTGGCGCAGCTGTGGTCGATGCCTTTCTGGATCGTGGCTATAACGTTGTTGCGACCTCGCGCAATGTTTCCAAGGCTTTTGTTCCTTCAGCGAACTTAGCGCTCGTCGATGGAGACATCGGTCACGTGCGGACAGCCGAAGAAGTCACACGAACGGCTCTCGATCAATTCGGCTCGATCGACGGCGTCGTCAACAACGCGGGCATCTTCTCGGCCAAGCCCTTTACCGATTACACGGTCGACGAATTCCGTCGCTTTGTGTCCACCAATCTGGAGGGATTCATCTTCATAACCCAGCTCGGGGTCAAGCAGATACTGAAGCAAGGTAACGGCGGCTGGGTGACGAGCATCACGGCGGCACTTGCAGACAACCCGATTGCGGGGGCTCCGGCGTCGATCCCGATGATCACGAAGGGCGGTTTGAACGCGATAACCCTGAGCCTGGCAAGCGAGTACGCCAAGAGCAACGTTCGCTTCAATGCAGTTGCGCCCGGCGTCGTCGATACTCCGCTGCACAAGAAGACTCCCAGGGACTTCATGAAGTCGCTTTCGCCGCTGGGTACGATCACGGACGCGAAGGAAATCGCCGAGGCGGTGGTTTATTTGGCGGAGGCACAACACGTCACTGGGGAGGTGCTGCACGTGGACGGCGGTGCGCACGTAGGCCGATGGTAGGCCGTGGAGGTTCGCGGACGGGCGGTGCCGATCTTAGGCTTCAAGAGCTTGCTATCGAGCTTCCAGCCGCGCCCACACCGTTTGGCACGTACGTCGAGACGGTCCAGACCGACAATCTACTTTTCTTTAGCGGGATGCTTCCGGTCGTGGATCACAAGCCGAAGTACATTGGGCGGCTTGGAAAAGAACTTGACGCCGAAGCTGGCCGTGATGCGGCGTACACAGCCGCATTGGGTGTTCTTGCCGCAGCGCGAAAGCACTTGGGGTCGCTCGACCGAGTGATTCGCGTTGTGAGGCTTGGGGTGTTCATTGCGACATCGGGAGATTTCTTCGACCAGCCTACGGTTGCGGATGCAGCGTCGGATCTGTTTCGCGATGTCTTTGGCGTTGAGAAAGCTTCGACGCGGCTAGTAATAGGCGTAGCCAGTCTCCCGCTTGGTGTACCGATCGAATTGGATGTGATCTTCGAGGTCGCCGATTAGCGTCGGAGGCAGTAACTGAATTCAACACTCACCGCAATCTACAGGAGGATGTATGTCAACGACAGCAATCGCAGTAGCAACAATGAAGGTCGCGCAGGTTTCCAAGCCAGGAGCCGGTTTCGAAGTCGTTGAGCGCGAGATTCCTGAACCCGGCGCGGGGCACGTCCGCATCAAGGTGCAGGCTTGTGGTGTGTGCCACAGCGACGCCCTTACGGTGGAGGGTTTGTGGCCGGGAATCAAGTATCCGCGTGTTCCTGGACACGAAGTGGCAGGCATCATCGACGAAGTGGGCGAGGGTGTTTCCGCATGGACGAAGGGTCAGCACGTCGGTGTCGGCTGGCACGGTGGCCACGACAACACTTGCCAGGAGTGCCGGCGCGGAGACTTTCGCAACTGCAGCAATCAACAGATTCCGGGCATTAGCTACGACGGCGGATATCAGCAGTACATGGTGGCTCCGGTGGAAGCGCTGGTCTCGGTGCCGGAGAGCCTGAACGACACGGAAGCGGCACCGCTGCTCTGCGCCGGCATCACCACGTACAACGCACTGCGGCACAGCGGCGCTCTACCTGGTGATCTGGTCGTCGTTCAAGGGATTGGGGGTTTGGGGCATCTGGGGATTCAATTCGCAGCCAAGTTTGGCTACAAGGTTGTTGCAATCGGGCGCTCACCGGATGATGCCGCGCTTGCAATGAAGTTGGGAGCAAGCCTGTACATCGACAGTAAAGCGACGAATGCCGCAGAGGAATTGCAGAAGCTGGGCGGTGCGAAGGTGATTCTGGCCACAGCGCCGAGTTCCAAAGCGATGTCCGAGTTGATCAATGGCCTGGGTCCGAATGGCAGACTGATTGTCGTCGGCGCTAGCTTCGACCCCATTGAGGTGTCGCCGATGCAGCTGATCGGCGGGAGCAAGTCTATCCAGGGGT
>DATCDL010000371.1:0-4021 GCA_036510715.1 Acidobacteriaceae bacterium | reverse complement strand
TGTTGAGCGGGTCGTTGGTGAAGGCGCCTTCGCCGACGTAGCCGCGGATGGTGCCGGTGAAGTCGTCGGTGGAGAAGCGGGCGAAGCTCATGTCGCCGGCCTTGACGGTGCCGTCGAGCGTGCCGTGGGTGTTTTCCTTGCCGACGGTTCCAGCGATGATGAGCTGGTAGTCCATCTTTACTCCCTCGCGGAAGAAGTGCTTGGGCAGGTTGGAGCAGTGGAAGCAGACGGCCTTGTCAGGGTTGTCGCCGTAGTTGTTGTTCCAGTCGAGCAGGGCGGAGGGGGTTTCGCTGGCGAGGGTGAGGGCGTACATCGAGAGGGTGCCGAGGACGTCGACTTCGCAGGCCGAGGGGATGAGGTTTTCGCTCATCATCGACATGACGGTGCAGGGGACGATGCCGAGGAACTCCTCGATAGAGGTCCAGCACTGGACTGCGGAGACGGTGAGTTCGGAGGCGGCCATCCAGCCGTCGATGACGGCGCCGAGCTTGGCCATCTTCATGAGAGCGGCTTCGGGGGTCTGGCCGACGGGGATGTACTTCTTGATAGCCGCGAGTTTGGCCTGGACGGCGTCGTCGTTGTCTTTCGACTTCCCGATGCGGCCCATGATTTCGGATAGGTCGAGGGTTTCGACAGTGATGCCGGAGCGCTCGAGGAGTTTTTCGGAGTAGCGAACGGTGTTGAAGGCCGTGGGACGGGCGCCGATGGCTCCGAAGCGGACGTTGCGGAGACCCTTGACGATGCGGCAGACGGCGGCGAACCACTGGAGGTCGGCCTTGAATTCGGTGGAGTCGGGGGCTTCGGTGTGGAGGGTAGTGAGGGAGTAGGGGATGCCGTACTGCTTGAGGTTGTTGCAGATGGACATCTTGCCGCAGAAGCTGTCGCGGCGGAAGGCGATGGTCATCTTTCCTGTTGAGTCCGGTGTCGCCTGGATCAGGACGGGGACGTTGAGGTTGGCGAGACGGAGGGTGTCGGCCAGGCCTCGTTCCTCGCCGAAGTTGGGGAGGGTGATGATGATGCCGTCGATCTCGGCGGCGTGTTGTTTGAAGAGGGCGGCACATTTTTTGGCGTCTTCGTAGGTTTCTACGGCACCGTGCGCGGTCTCTTCGGGGGTGAGGACGATTGGCTTGATTCCTGCGGCTTCGAGCGCTGCGATCATCTCCAAGCGCCCACTGGTGGCGAGGTGGCTCGGGAAAAATCCCCGGTTGCCTACGACTACGCCCATTGTCATTTGACGACCCATTGGTTCTCCTCTGATGCGGTTAAGTCTTGTTGACGTCTTGCCGGCGTGGCCGGAAACGGAGGGTATAGGAGGCGCCGAAGAGAGTCATCGGCAAGCCCCATCGGAACGTTGGCAAATGTGCGGACCCCAAACCTAAGCTTTCGCTATCTCAATGTGGGACTGGATTTCGTCAGGCTTGATTCTGTAGCCCTTCCAGCCGTAATAGATGACGAAGAAGTAGCACGAGAGCGGCAGGGCGAGCGAATGGTGAATTCCGTAATGGTCAGCGAGGTAGCCCATCAGTGTGGGGAACACAGCTCCACCAACAATCGCCTGCACCAGCAGGCCGGAGCCACGCCCGGTGAGGGGACCGAGTTCTGCGACAGCCAGGGTAAAGATGGTGGGGAACATGATCGAATTGAAGAGCCCGACGGACAGTATGGCGATTGCGGCAAAGTAGCCGGCGCCGAGCAACGACGCGCCAACCAGCAGGGCTGCGCCGACGCCACTCCACATCAAGATCTTGTTTGCTGCGATACGGCGCATTGCTGCCGATCCGATGAAGCGACCGACCATCATCCCGCCCCAGTAAAAGGTGACGAGTTTCGCGCCGTTCTCCAGCGAAATGCCGAGGATCTTCGGATCCGCGAAGTACTTCACCAGGAAGCTACCGATGGATACTTCGGCGCCCACATAAATGAAAATAGCAATCGCACCGAGATAGAGATGCGGATGATTCCAGACACTGTCCTCCTCGAGGTCCAAATCGCCAGGGCGGAAATCCTGTGTGACTTCCAGACGGGGAAATTTGTAGACCGCGATGGCTAACGCCAGAACTAACGTGGCGCCCGCAATGGCGAGGAAGGGAAGCTTAATGCTCGATGCCTGGTGCGCGCGGTAGGCCAGCAGGGCTGCTCCCTGCAGTTTCCCCGCGTGAGGTAGAGTTGCTATTTTGCCGAGGATGAACGCACCGCCGATATACGGCGCTACCGTGTCTCCGAGGGTATTGAAGGCCTGAGTCAGGTTGAGGCGACTGGATGCTGTCTCGGGAGGACCGAGGATGGTTACATAAGGATTTGCGGCGACCTGCAGGAGGGTGACGCCGGCAGCCAAAACCACTTCTGCTGCGAGGAAGAAAGAATAGGTGGCGGCAGTGGCTGCAGGAACGAACAGAAGAGCACCGAGGCACATCAACCCTAGACCGATCACCATCGTGGCTTTGTAGCCGACCTTCTCCACCAGCTTGCCGGCAGGAAGAGCGAACACAAAATAAGAGCTGAAAAAGGCAAGCTGGATTAAGGAAGCTTGCAGATAACTCAACTCGAAGATGGATTGAAGCTGGGGAATGACCGCATCGTTCAACACCGTGCAGAATCCCCAGGTGAAGAAAAGAGTGGTGACCATTGCCATGGCGCCGTAGTTAGTGGTTCCCGGAACCGCGCTCGACGACCGTAGGTTGGAATTTGCCTGAATTTGCGCCATTGCTGTAGTGAATTCTCCTGTTACCGCTGCCACGCGCCAAAGACTCGGGTTGCAGAGGTTTCCCCCGATTTCTGTGATCCAGAAATCGTTTACTGTAAGCCAAGCTGGATCATACAGTAACGCCATAAGAATCTATCAGCATGGAGTGACGGTTGGGAAGAGGACTCATTAAAACGGTTTACTATTGCCTCCGCGGTGGGAAAGGGGCTGGGCCGAGGTGCGCGGAGAGAACTTCCGCCGTTGGGCAGGTTGGGCGCATCCAAGTACACATCACGGCGGTACAGGGAGATCGAACGATGAAGAAGTTAATGGTTTCGGCAGTAGTCCTGACAGGAATGCTTTCGCTTGGAATAGGTAAGGCGCAGACGGTTGGGCAGGACATGCATGATGTTGGCCATCACACAGCGCATGCGAGCAAGACTGTAGCGCACAAGACCGTCCATGGAACGAAGGTTGCGGGCAGGGACACGGAGCACGGAACGAAGGTTGCCGCAAGGGACACGGATCACGCGACCAAGGAGGGGTATCACAATACGGTGCACGCGACGAAGAAGGGATATCACAAGACGTCGCGAGGAACCAAGAAGGTCGCGCACAAGATGGACCCTGATTCTTCTACGACTCCTCAGTAGCGGGCAGACGATCGGATAGGGGTGCGGGCGCGATCACGGTCGCGCAGGCGGCTACGAGAGCGATCCAGTAGAGGTCCGCGCCGAGCAGATGCAGGATCTGCATCCAGGTAGGAGCGAGGAGCAGCACGTCGGCTGCTCCGAGGACGAGTTGCGCGGCGATGAGGGCGAGGACCCAGCGGCCAAGACTGCTGCGGAGTTGCCCGGCGAGCCAGATGGCGCAGGCCAGACCGATCAGGGCGGTCGCCGGATGCACCCAGCGCATGCGGACCAGCAGCGGAGAGTTGGCTGCGAAATCCTGCATGAACGCCGTTTGAAGAGACGTTGATGGAAACAGCGTGTCGGCCAGAGCTGCAACGGAACCGGTGGCGCCAACAACTACCGTTGTCCCCAGGGCGAGCCATGCGGCGGAGCGGGCCAACGGACGAAGATGCAGAGCTGGCGTGCGGTCGCGGAGCCACCACCAGGAGATCGTGATCGCGGCCATCAGCAGCATGGTGTTGGTGAAGTGGACGCACTGCATGAAGACTCGCATGTCGGAGGCGTTGTTTTCGACGTAGCCGCCTTTGACCAGCAGGGCTCCGAGGAGAGCTTCGGTGAGGAGCAGAATGCCGCACCAGACGACGGCCCTGCGTGCTCGATCGCCACGGGGCCTGGCGCGGAAGGTCCAGGCGATGAGGATGGCGAC
>DATCDL010000370.1:0-6057 GCA_036510715.1 Acidobacteriaceae bacterium | reverse complement strand
CATCGATCGTCGTTGCCCGACAATGTTATAGTTCTCGCCGGCTCTTCTGGAGGCAATTTGATGACATCACCGACCCCGTCCCCTTTTCTCGTCCGGCAACGCTTAAGTGGATCTGCCACCCTCCTGTTCACCGCGCTCCTTGCCGTCTCCCTTGGCAGCCTGTTCGCAAACCCTCGCCCTGCCGCGGCGCAAGCCCAGACTTCATCCGCAGCAACTCCCTCCGATCCCTGGTGGAAGCACGCAGTCGTGTATGAGATCTACCCTCGCTCGTATCAGGACTCAAATGGAGACGGCATCGGTGACCTCAACGGCATCACCTCCCGCCTCGGCTACCTCCAAAACCTCGGCGTCGACGCCATCTGGATCGCCCCCATGTATCCCTCGCCCCAGGTCGACTTTGGCTACGACATCTCCAACTATGAAGCGGTCGATCCGCAATACGGCACCCTCGCCGACATGGATCATCTCATCGCCGAAGGGAAGACCCATCACGTCCGCATCATCCTCGACATGGTCCTCAACCACACCTCGGACAAACACCAATGGTTCATTGAAGCCGCGAGTTCCCGCACCAACCCCAAGCACGACTGGTACTGCTGGAACGACGGCAAGCCCGCCAACGCACCCGGTGTCACCGCGTACCAGAAGCGCTTTGAGCACGACGGCCGCGTGCCGCCCAATAACTGGGTCTCCGGCTTCGGCGGCTCTGCATGGGAGTGGGTCCCGGCCGTGCACCAGTTCTACTACCACGAGTTCTACAAGCAGCAGCCCGACCTCAACTGGCGCAATCCCGCCGTCGAAAAAGCGATGTTCGGATCCATGCAGTTCTGGCTGGATCGAGGCGTCGCCGGCTTCCGCCTTGACGCCATTCCAAATCTCTTCGAAGATCCCCAACTCCGCGACAACCCCGTGCTCGGCCCCGGCACCAACGCCCAGGGCGACCCGAAGCTTGGCGACACCTACACCAACAATCTGCCCGAGGTGCACGGCGTCATCCGCCGCATGCGTGCGATGGTGGCAAAATATCCCGGCAACCGCGTCCTCATTGGCGAAACCTACCTGCCCAACACCGCAGAACTCGATAAGTGGTACGGCGGTACAGCACACAACGAGTTGCAGCTTCCGATGGACATGCTCATCGGCTTCCACGGCGATCACGACAAGTTGAATGCAGTCTCTTTCCGCGAGCACATCGGCGAAGTGGAAACGCAGATCAACGGCTCGCAACCCCTCATCGTCTTCGACAACCACGACAATGTCCGCGCCATCGATCGCTACGGCGACGGTGTCCACGACGATCAGATCAACAAGGTCCTCGCCACGGTGCTCTACACCAGCAAGGCCACTTCGCTCATGTACTACGGCGAAGAGATCGGCATGCACACCACGACTCCGACGCGCCGCGACGAGGTGAAGGACCCCATCGGCATCACCGGTTGGTCAAAGCAAAAAGGCCGCGACGGAGAACGCACGCCCATGCAGTGGACGGCTGGCCCGCAGGCCGGCTTCAGCACCAATCCGCACACCTGGCTGCCAATCCCGCCAAGCTACCAGACCATCAACGTCGCCGTTGAATCGAAGGAACCCAACTCCGAGTTGGAATGGTTCAAGCAACTCATCGCTCTGCGCCGCGATATTCCCGCGCTCCGCTATGGCAAGATGACGATGCTCGACACATCCAACCCTGACGTCCTTTCCTACGTCCGCTCCACCGGCAAAGGACCCGCGGTCGTGGTCGCGATGAACTTCACCGCAGCGCCCCGCACCATCACCCTCAACCTTGCCGGCTCAGGCGTAACCGGCAGCAACGTCAAGACACTTGCGGCCGACGATGCCTCGCTCAAATCCATCACCACGCTGCAGCACATAACCCTCCCTCCTTTCGCAAGCTGGGTGGCGAGCGTACAGTAGTTCTGCCCTCAACAAGGCCCGGCGAAGCAACCCTTCGCCGGGCCAATTTACTTGCCTCATCTATCGGATACTTCCATGACTCTGAACCGCACGCGCGCGCTGGCATCCCTCCTCGTCCTCATCTCCTTCACCGCACTCGGGCAGTCCCCTTCTGCAGCGGACCAGATCCGCATCCGCGACTACATCGGCCATGGATGGGACACCTTGTCGCGCTCCATGTCCGAGTGCAAATCCGTCGCCGACCTCAAGGTCCACACCACGCCGGTCCTCTATCTCCCCGCAGACCTTGCGACCCCGCCTGCCGTCGACGCGATGCGTAAAGGCTGCAAGGTAGACGTCCGCCATCTGCCCCGTGTCATCCATCACATCGACGATGTGCGCCCCTCCGAACTCCCCGTCGAAGGCTTGCTCTATCTACCCAATCGCTACGTCGTTCCCGGCGGTCGCTTCAACGAAATGTATGGCTGGGACAGCTACTTCATCCTCCTCGGCCTCGAACACGACGGACGCCGCGACCTCGCCCGAGGCATGGTCGAAAACTTCTTCTTCGAGATTCAAAACTATGGAGCGATCCTCAACGCCAATCGCACCTATTACTTCACCCGTTCGCAGCCACCCTTTCTCTCTTCGATGATCCGCGAAGTCTACGAGCACCCAGCCGCGGGCGCACATCCTGACAACAAATGGCTCGCCCAGGCCTACAGTTATGCGCAGCGCGACTACGCTCTGTGGGTCTCGCCGCTCCATCAAGCCGGCACCACCGGCCTCGCCCGCTATTACGATCTCGGCGAAGGCCCCGTACCCGAAATGGCGGACGACTCAAGCTACTATCCCGACGTGATTCACTGGCTCCTCGCGCATCCTTCCGACCACCCCGAGTACCTCGTAACCGGCGCAACCAACCCCACGCCCACCGAAGCAAAGACCCTTGCAAAGACAAGCTGCGACGTCGCCGCCTCACGAGTCTGCGCTCTCGCCGTGGTCGATGGACATCGCCTCTCCGCAGACTTTTATCTAGGTGATCGAGCCATGCGCGAGTCCGGCTTCGACCCCAGTTTTCGCTTCGGCCCCTTCTCCGGCTCTACCGAAAACAATGCGCCCATTGGCCTCAACAGCCTGCTTTACAAATACGAGCAGGACATGGCCCACTTCGCCACAATCCTGGGTCGCAAAGGCGAAGCAGCCCAGTGGACGCAGCGTGCAAATGCCCGCCACGCCGCAATCGACAAATATCTTTGGAACGCAAACACCGGCCTCTACGAGGACTACAACTTCATCACCGCGAAGCAATCAACCTATCACTACATCACAACGTTCTACCCGCTCTGGGCGCATGTCGCCAGCCCCGCGCAAGCAGCCGCAGTCCATGCACACTTGAATCTCTTCGAGCAGTCCGGCGGCCTCCAGACCAGCGACTTCGTCTCCGGAGTCCAGTGGGATGCGCCCTTTGGCTGGGCGCCGATTACTTGGCTGGCCGTCTCCGGCCTCGACCAAAACGGCTTCCATCAAGACGCGTCAAGGATCGCAACCAAGTTCACCGCAACCATCCTCGACAACTTCCTGCGCGACGGAACCATTCGCGAAAAGTACAACGTCGCCAGCGGCTCAGCCAACGTCAAAGTAGCCACCGGCTACAAGAGCAACGTCGTCGGCTTCGGCTGGACCAACGCGGTCTACCTCAAGCTCGAAGACGTCATGAACGAGCCCGCAAAGCAGTAGACCCTTCTACCAGCGCAGCGTCACCGTCTGTTGAACATACCCACTGCCCGCGGCAAAATGCACGTGCAGCGCATCGTCCTGCAGATCCGCCCCCTCCACCCGCAGATGCACCGCGCTGCCATTGCGACGGACCTGCAGCAAGCTCTCCGATCCCCCCATCCCCTCCAGCTCCAGTCGCAACGAATGCGCATCCATAGTCTCATCCAGCACCTTCATCTGCGCAGTCCGCGCCCCCGGAAGAGGCAGTCCATGCCCCACACTCACCTCCACCGCGGGCAGTGGAACACGCAGCAAGTCCCCACTTGCCCCAGCAAAATGTACCGCCGCACCCGACACCTGCTCAATCCGCACCACCATCGCAGCACCCTCCCGCTTGTAGCTCAGCTTCACCACCGATTCTCCGACATGCAGCCGACTCACCTCAGCCTCCCCCCAGTCTGCCGGCAGCTGCGGAGTCACCGTGAGCGTGTGATTCAATCCATCCACCTCGATCCCAAACAGCCCCCGCATCACAGGCGTGATCACCATCGCCGACGACCATAGTTGATGACTCGTGCTGCGTCCGAACGGCACAAAAAAATCACCCGACAGCAACTCCGTGACCGCGCCAATATCCTGCGCATCCGTAAGCTCAGCATTCTGCATCGCGCTCTGGTACCCCGCCAGCGCGTGCCCCGCGCGATACTGCGCCATCGCCGCCCACCCCGTAAACAGCGGCCATACCGAACCCTGGTGATAGCTCATCGAGTCATAAATCGGATCGTTCGCCGCCACATCCCGCGACCCCCAATCCGTCGCAAACTCATGCGACGCCCACGCCTTCAGGCTCGCGGCAGGATGATCGAGGCCAGCCCCTCCGTTCCACCAGGCAATCGACGGAAACAACGTCGCCGTAGCATCCATCACCCCACCCGCGTTGCGGCTGAAATCATACGTCTTCGTATCCGCGCGATAGTACTCACGCTCAATCGTTGCATGCACAGCGGCCGCCCGCTGCTTCGCCTCCGATGCAACCGCATCATCCGCAAGCAGCGCACCAAGCTGCACCATCGCCGTCGACGCCTGCTCATCCAGCAGCGCAAGATAGATCTCCTGCTGCGGCATTCCCGGCGTCCAGTTCTCCACCCAGCCCGTACCCTGCGCGTTGTCGTACACTCCATCGCCATCGCTGTCGTGGGTAGTCTCAAAGTGCCACGCCTTCAAGACCGCATCGCGATGTTCGCGCAGAAAGCTAACATCCCCACTGCTGCGCACATAGTCCAGCATCGCCGTAAGAAACAGTGGCGTCGAGTCTGCAGCCGCATACTCATACGGAAACGATTGCCAATCCACATACGCCGCCGTCTGCGAGTACTCGTGCATCATCTTTCCATCGTCGCGCTGACGCTGCATCAGAAACTTCAACTCCTCACGCGTCAGCGCAAACCCGCCATAGCTGTCGACCGCATACATCGTAAACAGTGAGTCCCTCCCGAAGAACCAACCGAACCCTGGCCGCGCTGAATCGCCCGACGCATAGTACCCGGCCACCAGCCCAATCTCCCCACTCGGGTCCGCCTTCGCGCGCAGTTGCCCAATCGAAGTCTCCGCCCATCCAAAGTCCGCATTCAGCGCCGCATCTGGAGTCGTGATCGACGTCAGCGTCTCTTCCTGTTCGCGATAGTGCGCTACATGCGCTGCATACATCGCGGGCAGATTGTCGTCCAACTCGCGGAGCTTTTCCTCCAGCACCGCATTGGTCGCCGTCTCCTTCGTGCGCCCCACCGCCATCAATAGCGGATACACAAGCCCCCGGTCCGTCTTCGGGTCAACATGCAGATGAAACTCCAGCGGATACACCTCAGGCCGCTCCTGGTATGGCGCCATAATCCCATGCGTTGCTCCCGGCAGCGCCACCGCGCCAGCGAACTCCGGATAGTCCGTATGCAATAGGTAGAGCCCGCTCGCGCCCTGCGGAACCCATTCCGCAGACGGCCTTCCGAAGTTTGGCTCAGGCCACATCTCCAGCATGTCAGCCGTAAATCGAAACGTCAGATCAACCGGATGCAGAGCGTCCACCTGGAACAGCACGACCGCACCCGTCCCATCCGCCGCGTCCTCCGGAGCAAACATTGTCTGCCGCACAGTAAGCGCAATATGCGAGTACGTAATCGTTGTACTTTCCGGCCGCACTTCAATCTCGCGAGCCATCGAATTCAAATCGATTGGCACATCGTACCCTTGCACATTCGCTTGGATCGTAAGATGGCTCAGCAGTTTGGCCGGCAGAATCCACGCTTCCAGGATTCCCTGCTGTTGTCCGACCAGCACGCCGCGCGGCCCCGCAACCGTAAAGGGCTGCCCAGCCTGCACACGCTGACGCAGCACCGGCCCATCCTCACGCAACCGCATCACGTCGATCGGATGCAGAACCGGCACCGCCGTCTT
>DATCDL010000369.1:0-2287 GCA_036510715.1 Acidobacteriaceae bacterium | reverse complement strand
TCGGCGCCTCCGGTGGCGTCCTCTCCAAGGGTGACGACCCCCAGGCCAGCCAATACACCCTCGAAGAGATGCAGGCTATCGTAGCCGACGCGCACCGCCTCGGCCGCAAGGTTGCCGCCCACGCTCACGGCGCGCAAGCCATCCTCTGGGCCTCCGAAGCCGGAGTCGACTCCATCGAGCACGGCAGCTATCTCGACGACGCGGGCATTGCCATGATGCTGAAGCACGGCACCTACCTCGTCCCCACCGCCTATCTCATCGACTGGGTGCAGCAGTACGGCAACCTCCCGCCGATCTACCAGCAGAAGATGAAGGACGTCAGCGCCGTCGAGAAGCAGAACGCCATCAAGGCCATCAAGGCCGGCGTCAAAATCGCCTGCGGCACAGACGCTGCGGTCTACCCGCACGGCCTCAACGCCCACGAGCTTGATGTCTACGTCAACCAGTTCGGCATGACGCCGCTGGCCGCCATCCAGACCGCCACCCTCAACGCCGCCGACCTCATGGGCTGGACCGCTCACGTCGGCTCGCTGGAGCCCGGCAAATGGGCCGACGTCATCGCCGTCCAGGGCGATCCCCTCGCCGACGTGCGCATTCTCCAGCACGTTCCCTTCGTCATGAAGTCCGGCGTCATCTACAAGGACGAAGCGCAACCCGCCGCCGTCGACAAGCTCGTCGCCTCAGCTCCATCCCACGAGCGCGCGATCTCGGAGAACAGCTTCTAATGCAGGCCTCACGCTTCGAATACAAATTCCGCTTTGCGATCCATGCGCTCATCTACATCCTCGGCTTCACCGCGCCGTGGCTGTTCATCCCCGCACTCGCGGACGTTCCGGGCTTCAGCACAAGATCCACCTGGCTCGTCGTTTCGTCTATGCTTTCGCGCCAGGGCTGGCTCACCTTCAGTGCTGCGACGGTCGTGCTCCTCGTGATCGCCCTCGCCCTCACGGCGCTCGGTGCCTTCCTGCCTATCTGGGGTTCCGCCTACGTCGGCTCCAGCATCGTCAAATCGCCCGCAATGCACGGTGCGGCCATGCTCGCGAACGGCCCGTATCGCCGCACGCGCAATCCGCTCTATCTCGGGACGCTGATCCACACCTTTGGCATCGCCATCCTCATGCCGCCGAGCGGAGCCCTCTTCGCCGTGACCCTGCTCTGGATCTTCCAGCTGCGCCTCGCCTTAGCGGAAGAGCCCTTCCTGGCAGCGCGCTTTGGCCAGCCCTATCTCGACTACAAAGCAGCCGTCCCACGCTTCCTCCCGGCACTCACGCCGCAGGCTCCCGCCGCCAGCGCGCAACCCCACTGGCTCCAGTCTCTCCTCGGCGAGCTCTACTTCCCCGCGGCCTTCCTCGTCCTCGCTGTCTTCGGATGGAGCTTCAACGCGCAGCCCCTTCGTCAGGGCCTGCTCATCTCCATCGGAGTCTGGCTGATCGTCCGAGCCTTGCTGCCGAGCGCCCCGCAAGACGTCCCCAACCCCGCCTGATCGCAACCCGGCCACCCCAACGTCTGCCAACAAAGTTAAAAGGGTCGAAGCCTCGGCGCACATCGCGTCGACTCTCCGACCCTCTCTACTGGACTCCCAAAGGGCCCGAACTACTTCTTGGGCGGAGCGATCGTGTCCTTCGCGACCTTCGCCACGCGGAACTTGACGACAGTCTTAGCCTTGATCTTGATGGCCTCGCCGGTCTGGGGGTTGCGGCCGATGCGCGCCTTGCGCTCCGCCTTCACCAGCTTGCCGATACCGGGGATCGTGAACTCACCAGTCTTCTTGGTCTCTTTCACGGCCGTTTCGGCCAGCGTCTCGAGGAACGCAGCGGTCTGCTTGTTGGTGAGTTCGAGCTTCTCCGCAAGTAAGCGAACCAGCTGTGTCTTTGTAATTCCCTTTGCCATGTTGTATCTCCTTCGTTCGATAAATAGATTGGTAAAGCGGATGAAGCATGGGTCTCAGCCCATCTCCGCATCCTGCCGCTGTCGACATACCGCACGCGTCTTCCTGCAACCTGCCAGAAGCTTTATGAAGCGGCAATCGCCAGTGTTCACGCGGGTGCAGAGTACCGCGCCGATGTTCACCTTCAACCTTCCAGAGCCCTTTGTCAACGTCAAATCAGCCATTTCCACAGATATTTACAGGTTTCTTGAGGATATGTTCCCTTTTAAGCCCGTTTTCACCGGATTTCTTCGCCGTCAAGTCAAAATAGCGGCTTCCGTCCCAACGTGGAACGATCCTTTTCCATCCCTCCATTGCCCTTCAGAATCGCTCCATTCAACGCATCGACGACCGGCGCCG
>DATCDL010000368.1:0-4235 GCA_036510715.1 Acidobacteriaceae bacterium | reverse complement strand
CTCGATTCCGCCACATCCTCATTCATTGCCTTCACATACATCGGAAAGCTGAACGTATCGAGCACCTTCTTCATCGCCGCCTTGGGGTCCTTCTTCAACGGACCCTGCGCCACGGTAATCGGCTTCAACTTCGTAAAGTTGGAGCACGAATAGAAGCTCCCAAACTTACCCCACTTCAAAATCAGCGGCGCTCCGCACTTATCGCAGATCTCGTCGGTTTCCTGCTCCATCGCCTTGATATCTTCCATATCCGTCTCGGCGACCTTCAGTTCCTCCTCAAAATGCGTATAAAACCCATTCAGCAGGTCGGTCCACTTCTCCGTCCCAGCCTCAACCGCATCCAGCTCGCCCTCCAGCTGCGCCGTATAGCCGGTCTCGAAAATATACGGAAAGTTCTTCACCAGCAACTCCGTAACGACCATCCCAATCTCCGTCGGAACCAGTTTCTGCGAAAGCTTCTTCACATAATCCCGCTCCTGGATCGTGTTGATAATGGACGCGTACGTCGACGGTCGCCCAATCCCTTTCTCTTCCAACGTCTTCACCAGGCTCGCCTCGTTAAACCGCGGCGGAGGCTGGGTAAACTTCTGTTGCGGATCAAGCTTCACCCGCTCCAACCCCTGCCCATCCTTCAACTCCGGCAGCCGGCGCTCCGCCGAACTCTCCTCCGAAGTCGAATCCTTCGCACTCTCAGCATCCTCAGCATCCGCACTCTGCGAAAGCTTCTTCTTCTCCAGGATCTCGGCCTTCACCTCTGCCGCAACGCGAACCGCCTTCGCCTTCTTCGCTTCTTCATCGAAGCGCAGCCATCCATCGAACTTCAGGATGCTTCCCGTCGTGCGGAAGTCATACACGCCGTCAGCCTTCGCCTCGATCTCCACCGTCGTCTGGTCAAAAATCGCGGGCGTCATCTGGCTCGTCACCGCGCGTTCCCAGATCAACTTGTACAACCGGTTCTGCTCGTCCGAAAGATACTTCGCAATCGAATCCGGAGTGAACGCAACATTCGTCGGACGGATAGCTTCATGCGCCTCTTGAGCGTCCTTCTTGCTCTTATAAACGTTCGCCTTCTCCGGCAGGTATTTGCCGCCATACTTCTTATCGACCCACTCGCGAATCTCCTTCACCGCATCCGCGCTCATGTTCGTCGAATCGGTTCGCATGTAGGTGATCAGTCCGACGGTGCCTTCGCTGCCCAGCTCAATTCCCTCGTACAGCCGCTGCGCAACGCCCATCGTGCGCCGCACATTGAAGCCCAGACGTCCCGCGGCCTGCTGCTGCAACTGGCTCGTAGTAAACGGAGCCCGAGGGTTCTGCCGGCGCTCTTTTTTCTCGATCGACTTCACCCGCCACGTCGCCCGCTCCAACTGTTCCATCACCTCATCGACCGCGCCTTTATCTGGCAGCGCATTCGACAGAAACACCTCTTTCCCCTCTGCATCCGTGCCATTCGCTACACGAATCGGCATCCCCTGCACGCCCACCATGCGAGCCGTAAACTCCTGCCCATTCTTCTGCGGAGAAAGCACCGCATCAATATTCCAGTACTCCACTGGCTGGAACGCATTGATCTCCCGCTCGCGTTCCACAATCAACCGCAGCGCAACCGTCTGCACCCGTCCCGCGCTCAACCCACGCTTCACCTTATCCCAAAGCAGCGGAGAAATCTGGTATCCCACCAGTCGATCGAGCACGCGCCGAGTCTGCTGCGCGTCCACCAAATTCTCATCCACATCGCGCGTATGTCCGAACGCTGCCGTGACTGCCTTCTTCGTAATCTCGTTGAAGGTCACCCGCCGCATGTTGCTCTTGACCCGAATTGCCGGCAGCAGCTGCATCTTCAAATGCGCCGCAATCGCCTCTCCTTCCCTATCCGGATCGGCCGCCAGAAACACAAACTCGCTCTTGGCCGCCAGCTTCTTCAGCCGGTCAACTACCTTCTCTTTTCCCGGAGACACGATCAGCGTCGGCTCAAACGTCCGATGCTTCAGCTCCACACCAATATCGTTCTTCGGCAAATCCATGATGTGCCCAACCGAGGCCTCCACCACATAGTCGCTGCCGAGGTATTTCCCGATCGTCTTCGCCTTCGCCGGCGACTCCACGATCACTAAATTCTTTGCCATACTACACACCCATTCAAAGACGCCGACCGAAGCCGCGTCCCCGCTTCCAATTCCTATGCAACCTATCACGTTTTGCCGAGGTCAAGTCAAACTGCTCGCCAATTTTCTATCGGCTTGCGATTGAACTATCTCCTGTTGTTGGACGTCTGAACGTCTCAAACAGAGCCCCCGAACGTTCGCTTTTTTGCTCGAGCGAACCTTTCATCTAGAAGCAACGCACATAATTCTTTCCCGGCATCTGCTTCACTCTACCCCCAAGTTCCAACTCAAACAATGCGGTAAAGATCTCACCCGAGACCATCTTCAACTCCAGCCTTTCAATCAACTCATCCAGTTGCAGCGATTCATCCTGCCGCAACTCTTGTATCACGAGTCGCTCATGTTCGCTCATCGGGGCTGCCGTCGACTGCTCGTTAAATAAAGATGCACTCCCCTTGCCAGACGATTCATTCCGGCCCTCCCGAGCCTGCATCTTGTCCTCCAGTTGCATCCTCACTTGCGACGGCAGATCCTCCCAAATATCCTCCCACGTCGCCGTAAGTTTCGCTCCCTGCTTGATCAAAGTATTCGGTCCCCACGCATTTTTGTTCGTCGCATTCCCGGGGACCGCATACACATCGCGTCCCTGCTCCAGCGCACACCGCGCTGTAATCCGCGTGCCCGAATATTCCCCACCCTCCACCACCAGCACTCCAATGCTCATCCCGCTCAGCGTGCGATTGCGTATCGGAAAATTCTGTGGCGCCGGAAACGTCCCCAACGGAAACTCACTCACAATCGCTCCGCCCTGCGCGACAATCTGTTCTGCAAGCTTCTTGTTCTCCTTCGGATAGATCACATCGATCCCAGTCCCCCACACCGCAACCGTAGCTCCGCCGGCATCGAGCGCTCCCTTCTGCGCGCACGTATCCACACCCCGCGCCATCCCGCTCATCACCACCATCCCGCGTCGCGCCAGGTCGCGGCTCAACATCTCCGCCATCCCCGACCCATACGGCGTCGGTTGCCGAGTACCCACCACCGCAATCCCCGGACGATCCAACTGCGTCACATCCCCACGCACCCACAACACCGCCGGAGGATCATAAATCTCCAGCAATCGTCCCGGATACGCCTCATCCTCAGGCGTCAGATAGCATGCCTGCTGCTCTGCAATTCGACTCGCTTCCTCAACCGCCGCAGCGCGCGATCGTCCATCGAAGCAGAACTGCGCAGCCTCCGCCGGCATGCCCATACCCTCAAGTTCAGTCAACGATGCACCGAACAAACGTTCTGCCGCACCCAGCCGTTTCACCGCTCGTGCACAGCGCGTCGGCCCCATCCCCGGCGTCAGCGTCAAGGCCAGCCAGGCCAGCCTTGCTTCTTCCAAATTCGCATTCATCATCACGCGTACCTCTCAGCTGCGCTGTGATCGCATGGTACCGCATTCACACCAAGCCCGTTGGACAGCCGTCTTCTTCTAGAATCAATCTGTGCCTCTACGCGTCTCCACCATCTCGTTTCTGAACCCTGCCCCACTGCTCTACAACTTCGAACATGAGCCCACGGCCAAGCCTCTGCGCGAGCACTACGACGTGCATTACACCTTGCCCTCCGTCTGCGCAGCCGAGCTCAACTCCGGCACCGCCGACCTCGGCCTCATCCCCATCGCTGCCCTCACGCCGGATCTCGCCATCGTCCCCGGCTGCGCCATCGCCTCACACGACGAGGTCCGCAGCATCCTCCTGCTCATCAAAAATCCCGCCAGCCTATCCACCACTGACGCAATCAATAGCGTCCGCACCATCGCAGCCGACACCGCCAGTCGCAGCTCCAACGCCTACGCCCACATCCTCTTCGAGCACTTTCACCACAACCAGCCGCTCTTCCTCGACCAACCCGCCGACCCCCTCGCCATGCTCGCCTCCGCCGACGCCGCACTCCTCATCGGCGACCCCGCACTCCTCGCCCGCGAGCATCGAGCCTCCATCGACGCATCCTCCAGCGCTCCACTCCTCTGGCTCGACCTCGCCCATCTTTGGCGCGAGCTCACCGGCCTACCGTGGGTCGCCGCCGTCTGGGCCGTCCGCCCCGAGGCCCTCGCTTCCGCCGGCCTCACCGCGCAGCAAC
>DATCDL010000367.1:0-2416 GCA_036510715.1 Acidobacteriaceae bacterium | reverse complement strand
CTCGGTGTCGCCCATTGCGTGACATGCTCGAGCGGAACTTCATCCGTTCATCTCGCCGTCGCCGCCCTCGATCTTGATCCCGGCGACGAAGTGATCGTGCCGCCAATCACAGACATCGGCTCCATTTTGCCTATCCTTTGGCAAAATGCCATTCCCGTATTTGCAGATGTAAATCCACTCACGCTGGTTCTCGATCCAGCCGCGGTAGAGAAGCAGATATCACCGCGTACGCGGGCTGTGATCGCGGTACATCTTGCTGGCATGCCCTGTCCGATGGACGAGCTACAGAAAATTTGCCGCAAGCATAGCATCGTTCTCATTGAAGATTGCTCGCAAGCCTATTGGGCCGAATACCGGGGGAAACTGGTGGGGTCGATGGGTGACATAGGCTGCTTTAGTCTGCAACAGAGCAAGCACATGACCTGCGGAGAAGGCGGCCTGATGGTCACCTCCAACGACACCTATGCGCTGCGGGCGCAGCTGTTCGCAGACAAGGCTTGGCCGAGAGATTCGGGTTCGCTCGGTTCATGCCGCTTCCTCTTTCTCTCGCAGAATTATCGGATGAATGAATTATCGGGAGCCGTGGCCTGGGCGCAGTTGAAGAAGGTGCAAGCAACGGTAGAACGCCGCCGGGCAGGAGCGGCGCAGTTGACACAAATGATTGGCGGCATCGAAGGAGTTTTTCCACCGCACATGCCCCCGGATGTCAATCCTGCATATTGGCTCTATATGCTACGCGTCGAAGAATCAGCAGGTGTGGACATGCAGGTATTCGGCGAGGCGCTTGTGGCAGAGGGCGTGCCCGCATGGGTGGGTTATATTGTCGACCCGCTCTATATGTCTCCGATATTCACGGAACCAAGGACCTATGGCGCAAGCG
This sequence comes from Acidobacteriaceae bacterium, assembly GCA_036510715.1. GTDB lineage: Bacteria > Acidobacteriota > Terriglobia > Terriglobales > Acidobacteriaceae > Granulicella. The sequence goes on along the minus strand of DATCDL010000367.1, from coordinate 1,536 downwards.
GCTATCCTTTTTCGCAATATAAACACCAAAACTTTCAGCGTGGTTTGTGCCCGCAGGCGGAAGCCGCGCTCTCCCACGTTATCGCGATTCACTGGAATGAAAACTATACCTCCGAGCATGTGGAACAAATCGGCCTGGCCATCCGCAAAGTGGCCCGCCACTTTGCGTCCGTGGGAACGCCGCGGTAGAGCACTTGCATCCACAATCATTGCCGAGATCTGCATGAACAAACAAACTGTATGGCTCACGATCGGAGGCCGATGAATAGCTGTCCCAGCTCGACTCAATTCGGCAACGCCGGCCCGCTTACGATTCGCAAGGCCGAGGTCTGGCGCGTTTCCATTCCCATGCTTGAACCGTTCCGGATTAGTTCTGGAGAAGTCTCACGCAAAGACGCGATCATCGTTCGCCTCAGCGATGGAAAGGACTTCGGCTGGGGCGAGTCTTCCTCCATGCCCGGAGCGTTTTATTCCACCGAGACGCCGGACACTTGCGAGAAGGAATTGGTCGATCGAATCTTGCCGGAGCTGGTTGGAAATTCCTACTCCACAATGCTGACCCTCGAAGCGGCACTGGCCGAGTTGGCCTCCAGCCGTTTCGTCCGTGTCGCGATTGAAACGGCCGCATGGGAATTACTGGCGCGTCGTGCTGGCCAGTCCCTGCGGAAATTTTTCGGAATCGTGGATCGGCCAGTCCCTTGTGGCCTCGCCGTTGGTCTCTATGACACGGACGAGGAACTGCACTCGGCCCTCGAGCGCTACCGCCTTCGAGACTACCGTCGCCTGAAAATCAAAATAAAAAGAGGCCACGATGTGCGGCTCGTGCGCGCAGTCCGCGAATGGTACGGAAACATTCCGCTCTTTGTTGATGCCAACGCCGACTATTCCATGAGCGATCTCGACATATTCCGCGAATTGGATAACTGTGGCCTGATGATGTTCGAGCAACCTTTCGCCAGGTCCGATTTTGAGGGGTCCGCCGCACTGCAACGCGCCGTGCGCACACCGGTGTGTTTCGATGAGAGTATCGAAACGGCAGACGACGCCAAACAAGCTGCGAAACTGGGCGCCTGCAAGATTGTGAATATCAAACTGCAACGGGTTGGCGGATATTTGGAAGCGTTTCGCATAATGGAATGCTGCATGCAGAACAATATTGCCCTGTGGCTCGGCACCATGCCGGAACTGGGCATCGGGAGTGCCCAGGCACTGATGCTCGCCGCCCATCCGGCATGCACCTACCCCACCGATGTCGAACCAAGTGCGCGATGGTATCAAGATGACATCCTTCATCCGGAGCTTGTGCTCCAGGCAGGCCAATTGGTCGCACCGCCCGGGCCCGGCCTCGGCTTCGCCGTCGACATGAACAAGTTGAAGCAATACGCACTGCGCCACTGGAGCTTTTGATATATATGACGCATTTGCGCCTCACCGCTTCCGATTATCTGGTTGTAGTGGGGTACTTTGTCCTGGTGCTTTGGATTGGCATTTGGTTTCGAAATCGTCTGGCCACCATGAAAGATTACTTCGCCGGGGG
>DATCDL010000366.1:0-2829 GCA_036510715.1 Acidobacteriaceae bacterium | reverse complement strand
CGAGCCCGCCCAGCCATGACCCTCTCTCTCCGCGACGTACCCGGAGGCTGCACCCTCGCCGTCCGCGTTCACCCCGGAGCCCGCCGCAACGCCATCACCGGCGAGCACGACGGAGCCCTCAAAATCTCCCTCACCACGCCCCCCACCGACGGCCGCGCCAACGCCGCCCTCATCACCTTCCTCGCCGACCGCTTCACCATCCCCCGCGCGCAAATCACCCTGCTCACCGGAGCCACCAGCCGTTCCAAAACATTCCGGCTCCACGGCCCCACCTCCACCGAAATCATCGCCGCGCTGCACGACGAACTTGGCGAATCCAGCTAAGGCTTACGCCGGAACGACGCCATCGCGATCCCCGCAATCAGCGTCACGGCTCCACCAGCGAACAACCCGGCCATCGCTCCGGACAGCCGTACCTCGGGCTGCATCGCTCCACGGCTCGCGACGTGATCCATCACCCCGCGCGCCGTCAGCCAACCCACGCCAGCAAACACCACCACCAGCACCACCACTCGCACCGCAACACGCATCCTGCGACTCCTCACTCCCACCTCATGCTCCAATCGCCACGCGAAGCCGCTCGCCGTCCGCGCAGGACCGCAGGACTACTCCCACTCGATCGTGCCGGGCGGCTTCGACGTAATGTCATAGACCACGCGATTGATTCCCCGCACCTCCGACACGATCCGGCTGGAGATGGCGCGCAGCACTTCATACGGCAGCGCCGCCCAATCCGCCGTCATGCCGTCCTCGCTCTCCACCGCCCGAATCGCGCACGTATAAGCGTAGGTCCGCTGGTCGCCCATCACCCCCACCGTCTTCACCGGAAGCAGGACGGCAAAGCTCTGCCAAACCTTGCGGTAGTACCCCGCGCGCTTAATTTCCTCCACGCAAATCGCATCTGCCTCCTGCAAAATCGCAACGCGTTCCGGAGTCACCTCTCCAAGAATCCGCACCGCAAGCCCTGGCCCTGGAAACGGCTGCCGCTCCAGAATCTCCGTCGGCATATCCAGGTCGCGGCCAATCCGGCGAACCTCATCCTTAAACAAATCCCGTAGCGGCTCAATCAACTTCAGCTTCATATCCGCAGGCAGCCCACCCACATTATGATGGCTCTTGATCACGTGCGAAGGCCCATGAACACTGGCCGATTCAATCACATCCGGATACAGAGTCCCCTGCACCAGCCACGCAACTTCCTCACCCGACGACTTCTCCGCTTCAGCGCCCGCCCCACCCGCTTCAAAGATCTTCTTCGCTTCATCGTCAAACACCGCGATGAATTCGTTCCCGATCACCTTGCGCTTCGTCTCCGGATCGGTAACACCAGCAAGCTTCGAAAGAAACCGCTCACTCGCATCCACCGCCACCACATTCAAGTGCAGCTCATCGCGCATCGTCCGCTGCACCTTCGCAAACTCATCCTTGCGCAGCACGCCGTTATTCACAAAAATGCAGGTCAACCGGTCGCCGATAGCGCGCGCCACCAGCACCGCAGCCACACTCGAATCCACGCCACCGGAAAGCCCGCAGATCGCCTGCCCGGTTGGCCCCACCTGTTCGCGAATCCTCGCCACCGTCGTCGCGATGAAATGCTCCGGAGTCCAATCCTGCTTCGCTCCGCAGATCTCGACCGCAAAGTTCTTCAGCAGCGCCATCCCATGCTTCGTGTGCGCCACCTCAGGATGAAACTGCACCGCCCACATCTTGCGAGACTCATCGGCAATTGCCGCGATGGCATTGTTCGTACTCGCCGTCACACGGAATCCCGGAGCCAGCGCCTCTGCGTGATCTCCATGCGACATCCACACTGAAAGCGTCTCCGGCAAGCCATGGAACAGTGTAGCCGGATCCGTCACCGTGACCTCCGCATGTCCATACTCACGCGCCGCGGCCGGCACCACCCGCCCACCTAAATGATGCGTAATGAACTGCAGTCCATAGCAGATTCCAAGAATCGGCAACCCAGTCGTGAGGATCGCAGGGTCGGCCTTGGGAGCCGCGTCGTCATACACGCTCGACGGCCCACCCGACAGCACAATGCCCGCAGGATCAAGCTCCAGCACCTTCTCCAGCGGAGTCGTGCAGGGCAGCACCACGGAAAACACATTGAACTCGCGGATGCGTCGCGCAATGAGTTGCGTGTACTGCGAGCCAAAGTCGAGAATGACAATCGTCGACGACGAAGGAACCGAGGAAAGGGCTGAATTTGCTGACGTGCCGGAAGTATCCACGACTCCAGTGTAAATCGCTCGCCTGTGGGCGTTTTACTCGCTCTTGTCCTTCTGCCGGGTTGAGTTGACCGCACCCATTAGCCCCCCACCCACCAGCAGAATCGCGATCGCCACCGTCCAGTGGGTCGGCAGGTGAACGAGATGGCAGACATACACGACGCCAACAATAAGGATCAGCGTTCCCAGACCATAAAGACCGAACGACATGGCAATCCTCCAGGGCATACCGCACCCTACCTCTCTTCGATGCACATTGTTCGCTTGACGGACAGATGCACATTGTTCGCTTGACGGACAGCTTCAGGAGGAGAAATCGTAGGCGCGCCAAAGCGAAAGATACGCCGCCAACCGCACCACATGAAAATAATCCGACGAGGCACAATAAAGCAGCATCACCCCCGTCCACCAGTAATTGAGAAACGTCTGTGTTTCGACGCTTGTGAACGGCAGCGGCGTAGCGGAAAAGACCATCGCCAGAACAATCAGTGCGATGCGCACGATGTTCATCACAAGATTAATTTCAACCAGCTTGCCGCGCACGGCACGGCTCCCAAACGAAGCCTTCAACGCAGCCATCGGCCCCACATTTCGCTGC
>DATCDL010000365.1:0-17223 GCA_036510715.1 Acidobacteriaceae bacterium | reverse complement strand
CGCAACCTGATGGCCGACTACAAGGCAGCTTACGATCCCAATGCTTCGGCCCATGTCGAGAAGTCATCGGCTCCGGCAGCCCCCGTTGAAGCAGCTCCCGCAGCTGAAGGTGCAGCTCCGGCGCCGCCCGTCTCCGCCGCTCCACCTACGCTCTCCGATGTCCCCACCGAGTCTGCGGCTGACGTGGATAGCTCGACCAAGACGGTGACCGTCGAAGGTTCGGCAAGTCCCGTCACGAGTGGATCCAGCATGGGCGGCTCTTCAGCATCGATGGGCGTTGAGATTCTTACTCCCACCGGCAAAGCGTCGACCGCCCCCGGCAGTACGCTCACGCCAAGTGGAACGCCAGCGAGCAGCTTGCCTGCTGCCACCGGCGCCCAGGATCCCAACTACGGCCTCACCACACCGACTGCGAAGTACTCAGCGCTGCCGCCGATCGAGAAGCCGGCCCCAGCTCCAGATCAGGTGAACGACGCTGCCGGTAAACCGATTCCTGCGGCCGAAACCAGGGACCCCAACTCCAAGAAGAAAAAAATCCGTGCTCCCAAGGAAAATAAAACCGACGAGAGCTCCAGCAAGAACAAGCCCAAGAAGGGCCTCGATAAGCTGAACCCGTTCTAGAACTCGCTTGGATAAGGGGCGAACATCAAGGGAGCGGCTTCGGCCGCTCCCTTTTTCATTCTCTCTATCCTCCGTGCTGCACCCTCTATCCTCTGCCTTCCTGCTACCCTTAAGACTTATGAGTCAGGAATTACCGAAGGTATACGATCCGTCGCTGATTGAAGAGAAGTGGTCAAAGTTCTGGGTCGACGAGCACATCTTCGACGTCCCCACACCCAGCGACGCAAGCTCCATCACGCCGTTCGTCCAACTGCTTCCTCCTCCCAATGTCACCGGCCGTCTGCACATGGGCCACATGCTCAACCAGACGGAGATGGACATCCTTACCCGCTGGCACCGCATGTCCGGCGACACCGCCGTGTGGGTTCCCGGCACCGACCACGCTGGCATCGCCACACAGATGATGGTGGAACGCCAGCTCGCTGCCGAAGGCAAGTCCCGCACCGATTTCACGCGCGAGGCTTTCACTGCCCGCGTCTGGGAGTGGAAGCAGCGGTACGGCTCCGCCATCACCGATCAAATGAGACGGTTGGGCGCATCGGTGGACTGGTCGCGCGAATACTTCACCATGGACAGCAAGCTTAACGTAGCGGTCAAGGAAGCCTTCGTCCGCCTCTGGGAGCAGGGCCTCATCTATCGCGGCGCCTACATCGTCAACTGGGATCCAGTACTCGGCACCGCCGTCTCTGATCTTGAAGTTGAGAACGAAGAACGTGTCGGTTCACTCTTCCAGATCCGCTACAACCTCGCTGACGGTTCGGGCTCGATCGTCATCGCCACCACGCGTCCCGAGACGATGCTCGGCGATGTAGCAGTGGCTGTAAACCCCACCGATGCGCGCTATACGGCACTCATCGGCAAGAAGCTGATCCTGCCCCTCGTCGGAAGAGAGATTCCGATCATCGCAGACGACTGGGCGCAGCCCGAGTTCGGCACCGGCGCGGTAAAGGTCACGCCCGCGCACGATCTCAACGACTTCGCCATCGGCCAGCGCCACAACCTGCCCTCGCCAAGCATCATGGACACGCAGGCGCGCATCGCTCTGCCCGGTTCTCCCTACGATGGTCTCGACCGCTTCGAAGCCCGTAAGCGCATCGTCGCCGACCTCGAAACGGCTGGCCTGCTCGTCAAGATCGCCGACCACACCCTCACGTTGCCCATCTCGCAGCGCACCGGCGTAGTCATCGAGCCGAGGCTCTCGATGCAGTGGTTCATCAAAATCCAACCTCTCGCCGACAAGGCAATCGAGGCCGTCGACAAGGGCTTCATCAAGTTCACGCCCGACAACTACCGCAAGACCTACAACGAGTGGATGACAAACATCCACGACTGGTGCATCTCGCGCCAGCTATGGTGGGGCCATCGGATCCCCGCCTGGCACTGCGGCGCGTGCGGCGAGATCAACGTTGCTCGCGAAGCTCCCACCGCCTGCGCAAAATGCTCGAGCACCGAGCTCACGCAGGAGACCGACGTCCTCGACACCTGGTTCTCCTCAGGGCTCCTCCCCTTCACCGTTTTCGGCTGGACGGGCGACGCCGCGACCGACGCAGCCAACCCCGACCTCGCTGCCTTCTACCCGACGCAGCTCCTCGTCACCGGCTTCGACATCCTCTTCTTCTGGGTGGCGCGCATGATCATGCTCGGCTGCCACTTCATGCTCGACGTGCCCATGCCGGATGGATCGCAGCGCACGCTCGCCGATGCCGTGCCCTTCCGCGAGGTCTACATCCACGCACTGGTTCGCGACGCCGACCGCCAGAAGATGTCCAAGACCAAGGGCAACGTGATCGACCCCATCGAGATCGTGACAAAATACGGGACGGATGCAGTGCGTTTCACGCTGGCCTCGCAGGCCTCCCCCGGCACCGACATCGCCTTCAACGAAGCCCGCACCGAGGGCTACCGCGCCTTCGCGAACAAGATCTGGAACGCCGCGCGCTTCCTGCAGATGAACATCGACCGCGGTCGCGAGGCGGGTTACAAGGTCTCGCTCAGCGGCCACGACTCCGTCTCGCTCGAACTTCCCGAGCGCACGCCGCTGGAGACCCGTTGGATCTTTTCGCGGCTCAGCGCCGTCTCGGACAGCGTCGCGCACTCGCTCGGCGATTATCGTTTCGACGAGGCCGCCAACGCCGTCTATCAGTTCTTCTGGGGCGAGTTCTGCGACTGGTACGTGGAACTCGTCAAGCTCCGCATGGACTTCTTCCCTGACGAGAACGGTGCCTTCAGGCCGCACAGCGATGTCGCAGCCATCACCCTCAACGCGCTCGTCGCCGTGTTCGAAGCAGCGCTGCGCCTGCTCTCGCCGTTCATGCCGTTCCTTACCGAAGAGCTCTGGCACGCGCTGTATGCCAGCGTCGGCAGTGCTTCACCGGCCAAATCCATCGCGCTTACCCGGTATCCTCGGCGCGAAGACTTCGCCGCCAATGAGGCGTCGGTCGACGCAATGAACACCCTGCAGGAACTCATCGTCACTATCCGCGGTCTGCGCAAAGAGCTCGGCATCCCCGAAAAAGAATCCACACCCGTTCACATCTTCTCAACAGGAAACGCAGCCACTCTTGCACAGACTCATGCTGACATGCTTGCCAAACTCTGCCGCGTCAGCGCGGTCGAGCTCGCCGCCGCAGCCGCCACTGGCAACAACGCCCGCTCCACATCGATCTTCGATGTTTCGGTGATGTATGAACGCCAGATCGATGTTGCTGCCGAGCGCGAACGCCTCACCAAAGACCTCGCCAAATTCAACAAGGGCATCGAAGCCGCCGACAAGCAGCTTAACAACGAAGGCTTTGTAGCCCGCGCCCCTGCACCCATCGTTGAAGGCCTGAAGAAGCAATACGCCGAGACCCTCGCGCTGAAACAAAAAGTCGAGGCTGCGCTCGCCGCTCTTCCGGCCGAGTAGCTTCTCTTCTTCCACCAGACGCGTCCTATGAAGCGTCGTACCAGGAGTCCTGCCATGCCCTTCCCCATCAAGACCTGCATCATCTGCGAAGAGGAGTTCGAACTGAAGCCCGACAAGCCAGGCTACGCCAACCGGTGCCCGGAGTGCTCCAGCCCCGAGGCCGCCGAGCTCATCGCGCAACACCCTGGCGCCACCACCGACCGCGAAGCCAACGCCGCCCGCCGCGAAGCCATGCGTAACCTGCTCTACCGGAAAGACAGCTAGCCGGGACACCCGTGCGGCTCAATCCAGCATCTACACCGAGGTGTCAACAAGCAAGCAAGCCGTCACCTTCGAGGATCGTCCACGCGTCCTTGAGCAGCAACGCCGTCGCAAGATGGCGCGCAGCGTCCACGCCTACGTGCGGGGCAACACCATCCAGTTCTACGAGTGGCTCGCCCGTGCCAGCAAAGACTCTATCCCCCAGGGTCCGCCCATCTGGATCTGCGGCGACTGCCATGTAGGCAATCTCGGCCCCGTCGCCAACGCCGACGGCGACGTGGAAATCGAAATTCGCGACCTTGATCAGACTGTCATCGGCAACCCGGCCCACGATCTCATCCGCCTCGCCCTCTCGCTCGCGATGGCAGCGCGAGGCAGCGATCTCCCCGGCGTCACCACTTCGCAGATGATCGAGCACCTCATGCACGGCTATCAGACCGCGCTCCTCCATCCCTTTGCGGCCACGGCTGACGACGCGCATGGCGACGACCTCACTCCCATCCGTGACGTCCTTGATAACTCCATTCGCCGTCGCTGGAAGCATCTTGCCGAAGAGCGCATCGACAACGTCAAGCCCAACATTCCCCTGGGCGAACGCTTCTGGAAGCTCTCAGACAACGAACTTAAGGCCATCGACGACCTTTTCGCGGAAGACCGCGCCTGCAAGCTAATGACTCAACTCAAAGGTCGCCCGGACGACGCCAAAGTGAAAGTAGTCGACGCCGCCTATTGGATGAAGGGGTGTAGCTCTCTCGGCAAACTGCGCATCGCCGTTCTCGTGTCCATCGGCAAGCGCTCCGACAAGGTCTTCTGCCTGGTGGACATCAAGGAGGCCGTCAAACCTGCGGCCCCAGCCGCCAAACGCACCGCCGGTGCACCGCGCATGGCCAGTGACTTCGCAGAGCGCGTCGTCGCCGGAGCCTGCGCTCTCTCACCTTATCTAGGCAATCGCATGCTGGCCGCCACACTTCTGCGTCGCCCCGTCGTCGTTCGCGAACTGATGCCTCAGGATCTCAAGCTTGAGATAGATTCCCTCACCTGCGACGAGGCCGTCGGTGCAGCCCGATTCCTCGCAGCGGTCGTCGGCAAGGCCCACGGCCGCCAGATGAATGCCTCAACCCGCAAACGCTGGGTTGCCGAGCTCAATCGCAATCGAAGCAAATCGCTCGACGCCCCCAGCTGGCTTTGGACCAGTCTGCTTCAGCTCGTCTCCGAGCACGAAGCCGCCTACCTCGAGCATTGCCGCCGCTACGCGCCCGCTCCCTAGGTAAGTCACTCCGTCATTTCTTCCCTTGCCCGACCGGCATCTCTGCCTGCTCCACGGCGATTGTCACGTTCTCGTGTTTGATGTCCAGCCGCAGCAGGTTGAATACGCTCATGTACACGTTTGCAATCCACACCACGGCAAACCATGCGAGCAAATAGCCGCGCCATCCCGCATACAGCAGCCGATACCGGAACAGCAGCAGTGCCAGCGCAGCCACATAATGCGAAAAGCAATACTCGCAGGTGAACACATAAAAGAACTTCCGCTGGGGCAGCGCCTTGCAGCTCTGGCTCATGCGCTTGCAAAGCTCGCGCGGCTCGCGAAAGACCTCTTCATGCGTGACCGTCCAGGAAGCACAAGCCACCGGCAACGAGATCAACAGCAGCACCGCAAATTGGTGCAGCAGCGGTACGGACAACTCAATAGGCACGAGCACACCTCCTATGGCAGTGATCAGCGTCCTTCAACACAGTCCTCATGAGCGTTAGGATGCAAACATGAGTTCTCTCGAAGTGTTCAACCCGGCTGCGCTCCGCGCAGCACTTGTCGGTACCCGGTTTCCAGCGCGTCTGCATCACTTCCCCTCGGCGGAATCGACCAACACCCTGCTGCTCGAGGCAGCCGCCAACGGCGCGCCTGAGGGCACCCTCTACCTCGCCGATGCACAAACTGTCGGCCGTGGTCGCGGGGGTCACACCTGGCACTCCGCCCCCGGGGATGGGCTCTACGTCAGCGTCCTCGCGAAGCCCTCGCTGCATCTTCGCGAAGCCCTCTGGATCTCGCTCGCCACCGCCCTCGCAGCACAGTCCGCGATCAAGACCACCACCGGCCTCGACATCGATCTTCGCTGGCCAAACGATCTCCTCTTTGCCGGGAAGAAGCTCGGCGGCATCCTCGTCGAAGCCTCCGTCGAGCCCGACGCCGACGCTACCTTGCGCTACGCCGTCATCGGCATCGGCATCAACATCAACCACGAGAGTTTCCCCCCCGAACTCGACTCTCTCGCCACCTCGCTTCGCCTCGCCACCGGCCAGGAGCAGAGTCGCAACACCTTGCTGATCGCGCTTCTCCGCGCACTCGACTTCGAACTCACCCAACTTGAAGCGCAGCAGCCGGGGATCCTCGATCGCTTCAGCGCGACCTCCGCCTGGGTCCGCGGAAAGCGCGTGCGCGTCCCCGAGCAGGGCGGCTACTGCGGCATCACCGCCGGGCTCAACCCCCACGGCTACCTTCTCGTTGACTCCGACGACGGCACCCAGAGAACCGTCCTCTCGGGTGGCGTTCGGGACGAAGATTAACCAGGCAGGCGTGACCCTCTCGCCGTTCGTGCAGGACCGCTGTAAAATTACCGCTGAGGCAAGAAGGCGCACATGCTACTGGCACTCGATGTCGGCAACTCTAACACTGTCCTTGGTTTGTTCTCCATCGCAACCAGCGAAGCGCCCGCCAGAATGGAGGCAGACTGGCGCATCACTACACCCTATAAGCAGACTGCCGACGAGTTGGGCGTGCTGCTCAACACCCTCTTCAGCATGCGCGGCATCAAGCCCGAAGTGGTGACGGGAGTCGCTGTTTCGTCCGTCGTCCCGCCGCTCGACGCGACGCTCCGCCGCGTCTGCGAGACCTACTTCCGGACCAAGCCGCTCTTCGTCGAACCCGGCGTTCGCACTGGTCTCCCCGTCCTGACCGACAATCCCAGCGAAGCCGGCGCCGACCGCATCGTGAACTGCGTTGCTGCCTTTGACCTCTTCGGTGGCCCGACCATCGTCGTCGACATGGGCACCGCCACCACCTTCGACGTCGTCTCCGCAAAAGGTGAATTCCTCGGCGGAGCGATCGCTCCCGGCATCGGCATCTCGGCCGACGCGCTATTCGCCCGCGCCGCACGGCTCACCCGGGTCGAGATCAAAAGGCCCGCCAAAATCATCGGCACCTCCACCACCGACAACATCCAGATCGGCCTCTACTACGGCGCTATCGGACAGATCGACGGCATCCTCGCACGCATGATCGCAGAGCTTGGCCCAGAGACAAAGACCGTTGCCACCGGTGGCCTCGCCAAGCTCATCGCCGCCGATTCCAAGTACATTCAGCACGTCGAAGAGAACCTAACCCTGAATGGCCTGCGGATCATCTGGGAACGCAACCAGGATCGCCAACGACGCCGCTAACGCCGGCCTTTCCGCTTGCTATCGACCTTCGGCCAATACTGAAATTCCTTCTCATACAGCTCCCCGCTCATATCCGAGACGCGCAGTTGCATCCTCGTCTGCGCATCCGCAATGGCCCGGTTGTAAATCACCGGCCCTACTTCATCGATAAAGAAATCCAGCAGCAGCCCAGCGGGCAAGTCGCCAACCGGTTCCGGAAAATTCTCTTCAAAGTACCGCTGAATCGACGCAATCGCATCCTCTCGCGTCCGCTTGGAAAGTTCCATGAGCATCTCAGTCTTGTCCCCTTAATCGCTTGCTTGCGCAGATGCTGTCCCACGTCCGCTATGCTTAGCTTATACAGAGTGCCGAACCTCGCGCAGGGCTGCAATTCTTCCTTTATGAACTATTTTGAATATTTTTCCGAGATCGAAGAACGCTTCAGCCGACGGCGCGGCTCCATCCTTCTACTCAACACCCTGGACTGGGCGCTGATCGAAACCTGGCGCGAGGCCGGGATTCCTCTTGAAGCCGTCCTGCGCGGGATCGACGCCGCCTTTGACAAGCACGACGCCCGCGCCCAGAAGACCCGCCAGCGCAAGATCAACGGCCTCGCCTGGTGCGCGCAAGCGGTCATGCAATCCGCCGAAGAGATGGTCGAAGCCTCCACCGGTATCGCGCCCATCACCGCGCGCGAACCTCGCGAATCCGGCTTCGAATCCGAGCGCGTCGCCGCCTACCTCGAGCGCAACGCGCAGGCTCTGGAAGCCGCAACGCTGCCCAGCGCCGACGCCGGCGCCGACGCCGATGCTCTCCGCACCTCCACAGCGTATCGGCTCCGCGAACTCGCTGCCTCCATGCGGAGCGACGCGTCCCTTCCGCTCGACGACCTCGACCGCACGCTCACCGTCCTCGAAGAAAAACTCTTCGCAGCGCTGCAGTCTTCCGCGACGGAACAAGAGCTCGTCGACCTCAAGACGCAAGCTGACCGCGAGCTTGCGCCGTATCGCGCGAAGATGTCCACCGTCCAACTACGGCAGGTGCAGCAACAGTTTCTGCACAAACGCCTCCTCGAACTCCGCGCGCTCCCGCGCCTCAGCTTGTTCTACATGGGCCACGACGAATGACCGAAACACTCACCACCGCGACGCCTCTCTGCCCGCACTTTGGCACTTGCGGCGGCTGCCAGTATCAGGATCTCGCCTACGAAGAGCAACTGTGCATCAAGTGCGCGCACCTCACAGACCTGCTGCAAGAAGCAGGCGTCGACGCACCACCCAACATCGCGCTCCACTCCGCCGAGCCCTACGGCTACCGTAACCGCATCCGCCTGCGCATCGAGCGCGTCGACGGAGCTTTGTGCTTCGGCTACAACCTCCGCACCACCACGAACTTCCTCCCCATCAGCACCTGCCCCATCGCCGCGCCCGTCCTGATCGAAACCGCCGAGGCTCTGCTCGCCACGGCAGCGACCAACCGGGACGTCGCGTACTGGCTCAACGCCACCGCCGAAGTCGAGCTCTTCAGCAACGATGACCTCTCGCGCGTCCAGCTCACGCTGTTCTGCGCGCCCCGCACCAAGACCCCACCACGCAGCCAGCCCGGCAACTTCGCAGCCGCGTTCACGGCGCTCCAAGCAGACGCTCCGCAGATCGTCGGAGTAGCCGCCGTAGCCTTCGACCCGCGCACCGGCCCGACCGGCCGAACCCTTGCCGAAGCTGGCGCTGCTGGCCTGAACTACCGTATCGCCGTCTCTTCGCAGGCCGCCGAGACCTACTGGATCACTCGCGGCGGCTTTTTTCAGGTCAACCGGTTTCTGCTCGAAACCCTCGTCGAGCTCGTCACCCAAAATCGCACAGGCTCACTAGCCTGGGACTTCTACGCGGGCGTCGGCCTTTTCTCCCGCGTGCTCGCGCGAGGCTTCACCAAGATCACCGCAGTCGAGTCCAATCCCACTGCCGCCGCCGACCTCCGCACCGCTCTCAGCAAGCTGTCCCCCACCAGCACGGTCATCGAGTCGACCACGCTCGACTTTCTGCAGCGCGCCGTCCTCGACCGCGACCGCCCCGATCTAGTCGTGCTCGACCCACCGCGCGCGGGAGTCGGCGCCGAAGCCTGCGAGGTCCTCACGCGCATCGCCGCCCCCACGCTCATCTACGTCTCCTGCGACCCCACCACCCTGGCCCGCGACCTCGCCGCGCTCCAACCCCTGTACCGCATCACCGCGCTGCACCTCGTCGACCTCTTCCCGCAGACCCTCCACGTCGAAGCCGTCGCCATGCTGGAGCGAGTGGTGCCGAAGCCCCGCGCGTGACACACTACTTACTGTTTCCTGTTGCTTGTTTTCCTCGTCCCTAGTTTGTCCGTGCTCTTCGCAAGGTAGCGCTTCTCATGCCGGCAGTCGGTGCTACTAAATTCTGGATGAACGACGCACCCGTCGTCGAGCCTCTGCGCCTTCGCCGAGTTCCTCTGATGGTCGCAGTAGTATGCTTCGCGGCCGGTATCCTCATCGCGCTGCGCTGGCAGCCGCCGTTTCTCCTCGTCGCCTCGACCGTCCTCCTGCTCGCGCTCTCCGTCTTCAGCCTCCGCAAGACCCTCCGCCTCGCCATCCTCCCCACCTACGCCCTCTGGATTGCGTGCGGTTGCTGGTGCGCGCAAATCCAGCCTCCTATCCCCCGGCAACAATCCCTCCAGCGCGCAGCGGACGGCCTGAGCCGCACCGTCCGCGGCACAGTCATCCGCGTCCGCACTCTTCCCGCCCCCACCCAAGGATCAGCCCAATCCTCACCGCAGCCAGAGTTCGAGCCCGGCGAGTGGGAGGCAGACCCTGACCCCGGCGTCCAGTCTATCGACCTCGACGTCCAGTCCGTCGAGCACCTTACCCCCGACATCTCCACCATGCAGCCCACCTCCGGGGGCATCCGCATGACGCTCAGCGGCGCACCCCTCACTCTGCACTGTGGAGACACCGTCGAAGTCCCTCTCCGGCTCCGCACCCCTGACGTTTATCGCGATCCCGGCGCGTGGTCTTATTCTGACTACCTCCTCAGCGAGGGCATCGGCGCCACTTCCAGCACCAAATCGTCGCGCGTCGAAATCATCAGCCGGGCTACACCGACCCTTCGGTGCCGCGTCTTCGCCGCGCAGGCCTGGGCCTCCAACCGCATGCAGGCCTTCGTCAACTCCAGAGCGAGCCGAGCCCTTCCACGCATCGCTCACCTCACCACCGAAGACGCCTCCATGCTCAACGCCATGCTCTTCGGCGACCGGACCCACCTCACGCGGGCCCTGCGAGGCGCCTTCGAGCGCACCGGAACCTTCCACCTCTTCGTCGTCTCCGGCCTGCACGTCGCCCTGCTCGCCGGTGCGCTCTTTTGGCTCCTGAGACGTTTCCGGCTGCCCGACGGCCCGGCCATCCTCCTCACCCTCATCGCCGCGTTCGCGTATGCCGAGCTCACCGGCTTTGGGATTCCGGCCCAGCGCGCGCTTACCATGACGGCCATCTACCTCATCGCACGATGGCTCAACCGCGAGATCACTGCGCTCAACGCGCTCGGTGCCGCCGCCCTCGGTGTCCTCGTCTTCGATCCTCGAGCACTGTTCGAGGCCAGTTTTCAGATGACCTTCCTCGTCATCGTCGCCATCGCGGGCCTCGCCATCCCACTCAGCCAGCGCCTCATCCATCCTCGCCTGCGCGCTCTGGATCACCTCGAAGTGATCCGCATCGATGCCTTCCTGCACCCCTCGCTCGCGCAATTCCGTGTGAAAGTGCGCATGGCCTCCACCCTCTCCGGCACACTCTTCTGCCGTCCTCTCCGCAACCTGCCTGTATGGCTGCTGCGCGTCTTCTTCTGGATGCTCGACGCCCTGCTCTTCTCGCTCGCCGCCGAGGTCTGCATGGTCCTTCCCATGGCCATTTATTTCCACCGCGCCACGCTGCTCGCCCTCCCTCTCAACTTCATCGACATCCCCCTGCTCTCGGTGCTGCTCTGCGTCGCCATCCTCATGTTCCTGGCGTCGCTGATCAGCCCGTGGGCGGCTATGCTGCCTGCTGCGATCACCGCTCTGCTGCTGCACGTCATGCGTTTCACCGTGGACCGCGTGCAGCACACCGCCCTCGCGGACCTCCGCACCCCCGGTCCTGCGCCGATCGCCATCGCCCTGGCCAGCGCCGGTATCGTCTTCTGCATCTATGCCCTGCGCGCCCGCCGCCGCCTCATCTTCGCCGCTGGGATCCTCGTCGCCGTCTTTGTTCCGTTCGCCGTTCTCTATCCCTCGCCGCCCAGCTTCCATCACGGCGACCTGGAAGTTACCGCCATCGACGTCGGTCAGGGTGACTCCCTGCTGGTCGTCAGCCCCGTCGGCCAGACGATGCTCGTCGACGCCGGAGGCCCCACCGGCCGCAGCGCCAACGCCCCCGCCAGCGCCTGGGACGTGGGCGAAGAGGTCGTCGCCCCCTATCTCTGGTCCCGCCACATCCGCCGCCTCGACGTCGTTCTCCTCACCCACGCCCACTCCGACCACATGGGCGGCATGCCCGCCATCCTCCGCGACTTCCACCCGCGCGAACTATGGATCAGCATCGACCCCGGCGAATCCCCGCTCTTCCGCGCCCTGCTCGCGCAGGCGGACGCACAGCACATCACCGTCCGCCACTTCCACGCCGGCGAAGCCTTCCCCTGGTCCGATCTGCACGCCTCCGTGCTTGCCCCCGAGATCACCTACTCCAACCCCGGCACCCCCGTAAACAACGACTCCCTCGTCCTCCGTCTTGACTTCGACAGCGCCAGCGTCCTGCTCGAAGGAGACGCCGAAGCACCCAGCGAGGAAGCCATGCTGGAACACGGGCGCGTCACCGCCGCAACGCTGCTCAAAGTCGGCCACCACGGCAGCCGTACCTCCACCACACCAGACTTCCTTGCCGCTGTCCGTCCCCACGACGCAGTCATCAGCGTCGGTCGCCACAACACCTTTGGGCACCCCCGGCCCGAGGTCCTCGGGCGCCTCGAAGATGGCCACATTAAGACCTTCCGCACCGACCGCGGCGGGCCCGAAACATTCCTCCTCAGCCCCGGCGGCGAAATCTCCGCGATTTCCGCAGCGCCTGAGTGATAGAACTACTGCAACACTTTTTCTTCGAATCTGAATTGATCTTTGTCCAGAATAAGCTGTCATCCTTTGCCATAGGCGGAGGACTGCTTCCCGCACGTGCTGCCACCTAACCTCCAAGGAGCCGCGATTGCCCAAGCCCGACACCACCCCCGCCATCAACCCAACCCCCGCCAACCTCAGCCCCGACGCCCAGGAAGAGGCTCGCCTCCTCCGCCGCCTCCAGTTGATGATGAACCTCGTTATGCAGACCCTCGCGCAGGACAGCTCGCTCTCCATCGACGAGGCCTCGCAGATGATCGCCGACGCCCGCTCTGCCGCGCTCAACATGTTCCCCGGCAAGGAGCTGGCCTACGACCTCATCTGGCGCCCCCGCTTTCAGCGCCTCATGCGCGAACGCTTCCGCATCATGTAATCGAACCAACCCAACTCCGGTACGCTATGCTATGGATTCGTTTGGCTGTTCTCTGCGTTATGGTCGGGCTACTGCATTCGGTCGCAGTCGTAGCCCAAGCTAGCAGCAATCGATTAGCGGCTACTTCCGGCAGCGGGACCGAAAGGGTTCTGAACGCACCCTACTCTACAAGGCGTCGATTTACGTCGATAAAGAAGCTGGCCAACGGCAAGCTCGACCGTACTGAATCAGGCGGAAGCGAGGCTCGGGATTCTCAGGGGCGCACTTATAGTGCCGGCGAGCGCCAATGGACTTATCTCGAAGGCAAGAAAAGCGTTCTCAAAAGCGAGATGCTATACCGCATCGAAGATCCCGTTGCCAACACCACAACGAAGTGGGATTCAAGCTCGAAGATAGTGAAGGTGATCCACTGGCCTCCAATCACAACGAAGGAAAGCAATAGCTTCGCGCAGTCCGAAGCAGCGTGGGATAACGCAATGGCGAGTGCTTTCGGTGAGCCTGAGAAGCTTGGCACAAAGACTCTCGAAGGCGTTGTCGTCGAGGGCACTCGAAGTAGTTACACCGTTCCAGTGGGACGGGACCATCATGACCAACCGATTGTTGTCACTCACGAAATCTGGTATTCCCCTGAGCTCAAGATCGTGGTCCTCGAAACGAATGACGACCCGCGAAGGAGTACGACTAAGAATGCGTTTGTAAACATCGGTCGCGGAGAACCGAACGTCAGGCCGTATCAGCCCCCGTCCGATTACATTGTTCGCAAGGTCCAAATGCCTGATTGACCGAGTTAAGTTTTGGTAGGCATCCCTCGGCTCTCCGAGGACTCGATGCCTTACGGTACTCTCACCGGCCCCAGCAATGGCGTCTGTACCGGCGCGGCCATCCCCACAAACTCAGTCAGCGTATTCGTCCCCATATTCGTCACCCACACATTTCCACTCGCATCAATCGCGAGCCCAAACGACTCGCTCATCCCAGAATCCGCACCCCATCCAGCGCTGGGCGAAAGGATCTGCCCCGGCGTCGTCGCCGAAGCTCCGGCCAACTCTGTCAGCCCCGGCGCGCGATAATTCGCCACCCACACATTCCCCGCACCATCTGCGGCGATTCCCTGCGGATGATCCATCCCGCCACCGGTAAATCCGCTGCCCGAAGTCACCGTGCCGCTCGACACCAGACCCACGCTATTCGCGTAGTAATTCGCCGTCCACACATTTCCGGCCGCATCCACCGCGACACCCGAAGGCCCCTGCCCCACCACATAATCCGTAAAGCTCGAACCATCCGCCGTCACCAGCGTCACCGTGTCACTCGACTGGTTGGCCACATACGCATTGCACTTCGCATCGGTAGCCACTGCCACGGGCTGCTTCAGGCTCTTCGGACCATATCCAGCCTTCCCCGACAACGCCGTTCCGCCCGCGCTCAGCAGCGTCAACGTCGAGTTTCCATAGTTCGCCACCCACGCAACGCCGCTCGTATCGAACGCCACCGCCACCGGGAAATAAACTCCTCCCGTCGCGTAATTCGCCACAGCATTCCCTGCATCGTTCAGCAGCGTCATCGATCCCCCACCACCATTCACCGACCCAGTGCTCTGCTCATTCGCAATCCACGCAAGGTCGTTCACATCCACCGCCCCTCCATACGACTCCTCCAGATTGTTCCCCCCAATCCCACTCGCAAACACCGCGCTTCCTGTATTCGTGAACAAGCTCGCCTTCGCGTTGTAGCTCGATACCCAGACCTTGCCCGTCGAATCGATCGCCACCGCCGCAGGACTGCTCATCCCGCCACCCGCATAGCTAACACTCAGCGTCCAGTCAGACGGAACAGCACTCAGCACCGGTCCATATGCGCCCGACGCCTGGCTCACCGCATACACCGACGCCACCTTCGTCCCCGGACTCTTCACCACGCTCACCGCCGCACCAAACGTATTCGACGACGAACTCACCGCGCTATACGCCGCCGCGTACAACTGCCCACAATCAGTACTCGTCGGCGCGCCCACCGCGCAGGAGTTCAACGCATTCGCCAGCGAGTTGATCTTCCCCTCCGCGATCGTCCCATTAGCTGGAAACCCAGACCCTGGCGTCACGCCCGTCGCCGGATTCACGAGGCTGGCAAAGGTCGCCGCCGCCAAAGCAATCCCGCTGGAATTTGTCGCCGTCGCACCCAGGTTTTCCTGGTTCAGAAACTGCGCCATCGCATACGCAGTCGCCACCGTCGTCACTTCGTTCAGGGTGAAGCTGGCGCCACTCTTCATCGAATTGCACGTCCCCATGACGCTGGCCAGAGAGAGACCGCTATTGCTCGCCCCACTCGCACCGGCCTGCCCACCCCGCGCGACCGCGTACACCACCGTGTTGCTCAAAGGACAAGTGAACGCCGGCACACTGAATGCACCGCTAGCATTTGTCATCAGCGGCGCGGTCAGCAGCGCTGTCGGCGCCGATCCATTCCCTGTCGTTCCCGCTGCATAGATGGTTACCGCCGCACCAATCACCGGCAGCGACCCCGCCATCACCACGCCCGTAAACGCCGTCCCTGCAAAATTTGCCGTCGGCGCTGGTTGTGCCGGACTGGTCGTCTGCGTGCTCTTACAGCTGTTCACCTCCGCCGGTGGAGGAGGAGGTGGCGGCGGTGGTGGATTGACCGTCAGCGTTCCGGGATCACTGCAACCTACCAGCACAACCAGCGAGAAACACACCGCGAACAAAAGGACCAACCGACGCAAGGGGATCATGCCTTCGACGTTACCAGAACGCCTCTCCGCGCGCCCATCCAACAACGCCCAGCGCTACGAAGCCGCCCGCTCCGACCGACCCGAAATCTCCGCAGCCCGCGCCTCTGCAAACGCCGCAGCTCCCAGGAGCGCGCACGAGTCATCCAGAATCACCCGCACCGGCACTGCCTGCAACAACGGCGACAGCCTTCCCTTATCCAGGAACGCCCGCGTAAACTCGCCATTCTCCATCGTCTTCAGAATCTTCGGCGCAATGCCGCCGCCCAGGTACATGCCACCCATCGCCAGCACCTTCAGCGCCACATTCCCCGCCTCGGCGCCAAACGCCGACACAAACATCCGTAGCGTCTCCGCGCAAATTTCGCTCGTTCCGTCCTCGCCGCACTGCCCAATCACTGCATTCGGATCTTCGCTCTCCATGCGCTCGCGCAGCCAGGCCGGCTCGTCCATCTTCTGGTCCTCGCGCAAAAACGAATACACGTTCTTGATCCCGATCCCCGACACGACTCGCTCAAAACTCACTCTGCCCTGCAACGTCCTGCGCAGATAATTCAGCAGGGCAATCTCGCGATCGTTGCGCGGCGCAAAATCGCAGTGCCCGCCCTCCGACGGCAGTGGCCGATGCCGCTGCGTCTTCGCATCCCATATCAGCAGCGCCTCGCCCAGCCCCGTCCCCGCCGACACCAATCCTCGATGCCCCACGGACCCGGGATCACCCTTGTGCAGTGTAAACACCTTTTCCGGAGCCAGTTCAGGAATCCCGTACCCGTTTGCCTCCAGGTCGTTGATCAAAAAAATATGCTCAATCCCCACCGACCGTTCCAGTTCGCGTTCATCCAGCGTCCACGGCAGGTTCGTCAGCTTCAGACGACCATCGCGCACCGGCCCCGGACACCCAAAGCAAGCTGCAATAATCTGTTCTTTTGCGTCGCCTGACTGTGCCAAAAACTCCTTGACGACATCATCCAGCATCGCATACTCGCTCGAAGGAAACTTGTACTCTCGCTCCAAGCCCAGACGCCCAGCTGCAAAGCTATACAGCGCCAGGTGCACCTTCGTTCCGCCAACATCGCCCGCAAGAATCATCTCTGCTCAGCCTCTTCTACCTACCAGCCTGCAACTCAAGCTTCCAGCATACCTACGCGATGTCCCGCACCTGCGGACACCTCGCTGGCCGCGGGCAATTTAGCCGCTGCAGCCTCATCCAGCAAGAAGAGAAGCTTACCATTCGAAGGCCGTATCAGTTGCGCCGGCAGCCGTTCCGGATCACGGGGCCCGGTCAGCACCTCGGCCAGAATATCCGTCTTGCTCGGCCCCTCTACCTCGAACACCACCTCCGCTGCCTGGTTGATCACCGGCCACGTCAGCGTAATCCGCCACGCTTCCTTCTTCTCCACATGGTTCGCCACCACCAGCCGTCCCATCTCGTCGATCGCCGCCGTGTGGGGAAACAACGACGCCGTATGCCCATCCGGTCCCATCCCCAGCGTCAATAAATCAAACGCCGGCGACTCCGCACCCTCCAGCTTCATCACATTCCGCAGCGTGCTCTCGTACCGGCTCGCCGCTACCTCCGGATCCAACTCACCTTCGATCCGGAAAACATTCGCTGCCGGAATCGCAACCTTGCTCAGCAGCAGAGCGCGGCATACACCGTAGTTTGACTCCGGATCGTCAGGCCCAACGCACCGCTCATCCACCCAGAACAGCTGCACTTTGTTCCATGGCACGGTCGCCGCAAACGGC